>JAESSZ010000995.1 GCA_016763875.1 Nannocystaceae bacterium | reverse complement strand
GCGGCACCGGTACCGACCATGAGGGCGGCCGGGGTTGCCAGGCCTAGGGCGCACGGACACGCGATAACCAGCACCGAGACCGCAGTCATCATGGCGGTCTCCAGCCCAACTCCGACCAGCAGCCAAGCCAGCAACGTGGCCACCGCGACGGCGAGCACGACGGGGACAAACACAGCGGCGACCTGGTCGACGGTCCGCTGAATCGGGGCCTTGCTCCCTTGTGCGTCGGAGACGAGCGCGACGATGCGGGCCAGCGTCGAGTCTGCCCCGACCCGGGTCGCCTCGACTGCGAGCAGTCCCGAGCCATTGATCGAGCCGCCCGTGACCTGGTCCCCGACAGTCTTGCTGACCGGAAGGCTCTCTCCGGTCAGCAGCGACTCGTCGAGTTCGCTGTGTCCCTCGACGATTGTGCCGTCGACGGCAACACGTTCGCCTGCCCGCACCACGACTACCTCCCCGCGTCCCACGGTCTGCGGCGGCACTTCGATCTCACGGTCGCCCCGCCTGACGCGGGCGACCTGTGGCCGGAGCTCCATGAGCGCGCGTAATGCTCGCGCGGTGCCGCGCTTGGCCCGGGCTTCGAGCCACTTGCCGAGGCGTACGAACGTGATGATCGCGGCCGCACTCTCGAAGTAAAGATTCCCGCCGGAGGCCAGAAGCACCAGCGATAGCGCGAATGCAGCCGTCGTTCCCATGGCCACCAGGACGTCCATGTTCGCGGTCCGGGCGCGCAGCGCCTTGTAGGCACCGCGATAAAATCGTGCACCACCCACCACTTGGACCGGGGCCGCCAGTGCGAGTTGCACGACTCCGGGCAGCATCCAGTCGATGCCGAACGGCGCCAGCAGCATGGGGGCTATCAGTGGGGTTGTCAGGGCCGCGGCGGCCGCGAGCAGCCAGAGTTCGCGCCGCGTGCGTGTGGCCTCGATGCGCTCCGCCGCTTGCCGTTCCTCGGTTTCCGACAGGGCCAGGCGCGCCTCGTACCCCGCGTCTACGACCGCCGCGATCAGCGTTTCGCTCGTCACCGAGTCGGGGATGACAGCGATGGTGGCGGTCTCGGTTGCGAGGTTGACCTGGGCCGTGGACACGCCCGGCACGGCCCGCACAGCTTTCTCGATCCGTGCGGCGCACGAGGTACAGCTCATGCCGCCCAGGGCGAGCCGTACCGTCTGCGCGGGCACGCGAAAGCCCGTGCGCTCGATCTCCGCAACGATCGTCTCAACGTCGAGCCGGTCGCGGTCGTAGGACACCGACACGGTCTCGCTGGCGAAGTTGACCGCGGCTTCGTGGACACCCTCAAGTGAGCCGATCGCAGTTTCGACGCGTGCGGCGCAACTGGTGCACGACATGCCTTGCAGCGGCAGCGTGGATCGTTGGCTCGGGTCGGGACTGGTGCGTGGGTCGGGCGTTCGCTGTTGTGCAGCATCCATGGCGGTCGCTCTGTTGAGCTAACCGTAGACCTTCCAGTGACAGGGAGGTCAAGGGGTTTTCGTCAAAGCCGCAGCTACGGCCCTGTAGCGGGTCGTATCCGAGAGTTCGACTAGCGACCCCGGCCCAAAGGTCCCGCGTGTCGGACCCGGCCGCCGCCTCCGAGCGCCTGCAGGCCGCGCTCGGCAATGTTCTCGGACAGCGCCTCGCGTTGCTCGGAATCAAGCATCGCGTGAAGTGCGAGCCACACGGCGTCGTTCCTGCTGGCGCGCGCCAGCGTTTGTTTGACGCTAGCGGCGAAGAACGCCGTGACTGCGTCTTGGCTCAACACGTCAGTGCGGACGGCGGCGGCCAACGCGGTACGGGCAACCGCTGGCGCTTCCGCGCGGCGCATGTCGAGTTTTCCAAGCACGGCCGCCACGGTCGTTTCCTGCTCGGGGACGCACGTCATTGCCTCGCACAGCCGCTTGGCGGTGCGTTTCGCGCGACGCTGTGCGCCGGCCGGGCCGGTCCCGAGTTGTCCCTTCCTCGCTGGCGGTCGTGCGCTGGTCAACCATGACAACCCACGCGCCTCAGTCAACAACGCGACGGCCTCCCGTTGTTTCGGTTCGAGTTTGCCGTGGAAGGTAATGAGTCCGGGGAGCATGGTCTCGTCGCGCTTGGCGACGACTTCTCCGTCCGGGCGCACAGCGGTGTGAAACGCCTCGAGTTGCGGCGCGGCAAACGTATCGGACGCAAAAGCGTCGGCGAGCGCGGACCTTGCCTCGCGGTGCGACCCTCGATCTCTCAGCTCGCCCCGACGCGGCCGCGTCACATAGGATGACTCGATCAGCGTTCTCAGTTCGGTGCGGATCTCGTCGCTACAGTCGATGTCGGCGCACAACCGGTCGAGTTGCTCCACCTGTCGTTTCTCCTGAAACTTCCGGGTCCTTTTCTTGCCGTTCACCTTGCGCTCGTTTGAGAGCGCGCGTTCGTCCTCGGTGACCTTCGCGGGGGCGTTTTTCTTGGACCCACACCCCGCGAGGAGGAGTCCGGCCGCGATGATCACCAGGAGTTTCGGCATCGCGGTTCTTATAGCGGGTTGTGGGCGGGGGCGCTCAACCTGGGTCCAGCCAACCCTCACCAGAAGCCGCGACCGCTTGCGCGGTTGCTAACGTTTCGGAGGGCCACGGCTCTTCAACGAGGGAGAACGTCGCGTGGTCGAACGGTTGCCCCTCGGCGGGCGTGCTGGTGACCAGGCGTTCGCGACGGCCTTGGTCCAGCAGTTGGAGCGCGCGGTGGTGGCACATGGGGTTGTTTCCCCGCCGACCAAACAGAACGTGCCCGGTCCAAGTGCAGCCACCCTTGCAGGTATCGGCGTAGTAGCAGGTGCCGCAATGCCCCCACAGTTCTGCGGTTGTGCGGCGGCGGGTGAACCGCAGAGCGTCCGCGCGCTCCCACACCTCAACGAGGCGATGGTCGCGAATGTTGCCGCCGACATAGGCCGTGGTCGGGAGCGACGGGCAGCCCTTGATGTCGCCATTGGCCTCGATGCCGAGCGTGTCCTGGCCGGCCCCGCACCCGATCGTGTGTCCGCCCGGACTGTCGTCGCGCAGCAGCGATTCATAGGGTCCGAAGTAGCCAACGTTGGAGCCCGGCCACAGCACGATCTGCGCGGCAGCCGTCAGTCGTTTGAGGCGAACGACCAACGGCATCACCTCCAGCATTTGGTAGGGCTGCAGCAGCAACGCTGGGTTGTCCGCGGCACGCCCCATCGCCACCGTGATTTGAACCTGCCAGCTGTGGATGCCAAGCGGTCGCAGGACCTCGAACAACGGTTCGATCTCCCGCAGGTTGACGGCGCACAACTGCGTGTTGACAGAGATCGGGATGTCGGCAGCGGCGAAGTTCTCCAGGGCTTGCATCGCGGCGCGGTAGCTGCCCTTCACGGCGCGAAGGTGATCGTGGGTTTTTTCGAGCCCGTCGATCGAGACGGAGACGGTCGACAGCCCCGCGTCTTTGGCCGCTTGGGCGCGCTCGGGCGTGATCCCGCGGCCACCGGTGGTCATCGAGGTGTCGATGCCCGCATCGACCAAGGCGCGCGCGATCAGGGTCCAGTCTTCGCGGAGGTACGCCTCGCCTCCGATGATCGTGACCTCCTCGATCCCCAGTTCGGCCATTTGCGCGACCATGTCGAGCGCTTCGGTCGTCGTCAGCTCATCGGGGCGAGAGCGTCCCGCCCGTGAACCACAATGGCGACACGCCAGATCGCAGGCGAGTGTGATCTCCCAGACCGCGTAGCGTGGGCGCACCGAGTCCGCGGGACCGACGACCGAGTCGAGAACGCGGTCGCGAACGGCCGGGGGTCCGGGTGGTGCCAACGGCAGCGATCGGCGCGCCATGGTTGCTGCCTACTTGGCCGGGGGTTTGGGCGCGGGCTCGGG
>JAESSZ010000994.1 GCA_016763875.1 Nannocystaceae bacterium | reverse complement strand
CGGCCCATTTGCCTGTCAAACGGTGCCTCGCGGTCGGCCTTTTTTGCGCCACCTCACGCCCATGAGCCTCGCTGGCGGTGGGTGCTATCCTCCCTGAGATGGCCTCTCCGGAAGCGAACACCGCTTACCCCGCGGACGTATACGAGACGTTCGACGCCTTCATGCAGCAGGTGATCACCGATGCCTACGAGGCTGGTGCCAAACGGGCCGAGTTCGTCGCGCTGGTGATAGCGTCGGGCGAGCTGCTCCCGATGGCCTGGGGCAGGATAAAGAAGTCGGGCGTCCGCGAGCTCGCGGTTGGCGCAGCCGGCGTCGTGGCGCTGCGGGTGGGGCTGAAGTACCTGCTGGGCGGCCCGCTGGGGATGATCCTTTCCGGCTTTACGGCCGCGACGCTGATCTCGTTTTTCTGGTCCAACCAGAAAGAGGTCATGCGGCGCGTGCGTCCGTACAAGCAGCTCATCAAGGACGCGCAGGAGAAGTTCGAAGACATTCAGGCCCGCTACCGCGACGGTCGCTACGATGCCGGCGAGCGCGCGTTGCTGATCGAAGGGCTTCTGCGGCGCGTCGAGAACGAGATCGAGGCACCACTGCCTGCGGAAGAGCCCGTCGCTGAAGACGGCGAGAAGTCCTAGTTACCCTCCGCGCCATGGACGGTGTACGCGGGGGAGGGCGTACGAGCGCTGCGCTCACTCTGCTCATCGGCGCGCTCGCCTGCGCCAGCGACTCTGGAGACGCGGGCGCGACCACCGGGCCGCCCAGCAACTCAACCGGGTCGCAATCCTCAGAAACGAGCGCCGCGCCGACCACGGTCGCCGACGACACGGCCAGTGCGCCGCTGGACGCATGCGACCGCGAGGCGCCTCGATCGGGCGACCAGGTCATTGAAGTTGAACACGGCGGGCAGATGCGGTCGTACCGCCTGTTCGTCCCCGAGAGCTATCAGCACGGCGAGCGCACCGCGTTGGTGATCAACTTCCACGGCACCGGATCCACCGCTGCCGCGCAGGCGGATGTATCCCAGATGCGGGAGGCAGCCCAAGACGTCGGGATCTTGGTCGCGTTTCCGCAGGGCCTTCCCCTGTCCGGGAGCGGCAACGTGTTCAACGCTGGGCACCGCGACTTTTCGGAAGAGCCACGGGACGATGTCGACTTCACGCGTGCCGTGATCGACGATGTCGACAAACGGGCGTGTCTGGCCCGGGACCGCGTTTATGCGACTGGCATGTCCAACGGCGCGCGCATGAGTCACCGACTGGCTTGCGAGGGCGCCGACTTCATCGCCGCCGTCGGCCCCGTCGCGGGCTCATTGTCGCTGGACCCAAGTGCGTGCACCCCGTCTCGAGCGATCAGCGTCATGGCATTCCATGGCACTCAGGATGGCATCTCGCCATTCGAGGGCACGAACCTCAGCACGCTCAACGTCGAAGACACGTGGGCGCTGTGGGCGGATCTCAACGAGTGTCCTAGCGATCCGGTTGTGTCGTATCAAACGACCGAGGTGCTGTGCGAGACCTACAGTGGGTGCGCACAGGGCACGGAGGTGACGCTGTGTCGGATCATCGAGGGCGGACACTGCTGGCCTGGCAACCCGCTATGCGTGTTTGGCTTGTCGACCGTTGAGATCGACGCCAGCGTTGCGCTGCTCAGTTTTTTTGCCGGGTTTTCCCTGTAGCGCGCCAGATTTGGGCGGCTTCGAGAAGGTCTCGGTTGTCGAGCTTGCTCAGCTCTGCGATCGCTTCGTCGATCAGCTGCAAACCGAGGGTGGTGTCGGTTCCGTCGTCGAACCACGCGCGACCGAGCCAGTACTTGTTCTCGGCGTGGGTGTACGGGGCCTGGGGATGCTCGACCAACAACGCTTGCACGCGGAGCAGGTATCCGCGCCCCTGCTCCGGACGCCCATAGCGGACACAGTGCATGCCGATGTTTTCCAGGACGAGGATCAGTCCGGGACTCTCGGTACCGCCGTTCGCCTCACGAATGGACAGCGAGCGCGAGTACGCCGCCATCGCTTCTTTGTCGCGTGACAGCTCGGTGTACGCGTTGCCGAGGCTCATGAGGCTACGAGCGACGAGCGTGTGGTCGGGCCCGTAGACTTCCTCTCGCAACGCCAGCGCGCGTTGGTGGGGGCCCAATGCTTCCTCCCAACGGCGTTCGTTGAACAGCAGATTCCCCAGCGAGCCCTGGGTTCTGGCCCTCAGCGTCGCGGAGACGTCCGGAAGTCGATTGGCGAGGGCTATCGAGCTGTCGAAGGCGTCGTGCGCCTCTTGTAGCCGGCCGGTCGCCGACAACGCGTTGCCAAGATTGAGGTATGCGTTGACGAGCACCGGGTGCTCGTCGCCAAGACTCTCTCGTTGGAGTTCGACGGCGCGGCGAAAGTGCACCTGGGCTTTGGGTAGATCGCGCAGACGGCCGTAGACGGACCCCAAGCTCGAGTGGGCCCGCGCCACCAAAAGCGTGTCGGGGCCGTAAGCCCGTATTGCCGCCGCCAACGCTCGCTCCCCGACCTCGATTGCCTCCGCCGA
This sequence comes from Nannocystaceae bacterium, assembly GCA_016763875.1. Classification (GTDB taxonomy): domain Bacteria; phylum Myxococcota_A; class Polyangia; order Nannocystales; family Nannocystaceae; genus JAESSZ01. The sequence goes on along the minus strand of JAESSZ010000994.1, from coordinate 14,097 downwards.
CAGCCCCCATTCCGCCAGCACCCACGCGCGAGTTCGCAGTAGGTCGGCTCGCTTGGCGTCGGTCCATCCGACGCGCTCTGCGGTCGCTTCCGCGAGATCGGCCCAAATCAGCGCCTCCTCGCGCAGCGCCTTCTTGAACCCGAGCAGCATCGACAATTGTGCGGCGGCGTCGCGCACGACCTCGTCGTGACCGGCGGCCTGCGCGACCATCAGCGCCTCCCGTGCGGCGATTCGCGCGGCGTCGCCGTTTCCGTGCCGCTGCCCTGCGATGGCAAGGGTCAGCAGGTATTCGGCCCGCAGTGGCTGATAACCCACCGCGTCCATCTCGGTCTCGAGACCTGCCAGTAGTTCGCGCGCCTCCGCGCCGCGGTGCATTCGGATCTTGGCGCCGATCAGGTCCAACTGCCTGCGAACCTCTTTTGTTGCCTGTTGGGCGGCAGCGCCTTGGGGTGGGGCAAGGCCCTGCAGCGCGACGGTGTCGGCACAAGGCTCGGGCGTTGGCAGACCGCTGACAATACCGAGCGCGTCGCGCAGCGGTGCTTGTTGGTCGTCGCGCACAAGCTCGGTGACTGTCGCGTCCAAAGCGGTGAGACGTCGGTCGAGGCATGCCATGCGCTGGTCCAGCAGGGCGTTGGTTTGCACGTGCCGGACATGCGTCGCTTCGCACGCGTCGCGGTAAGCGGTTGCCCATTGGGCCCCGTGGGCGTTGAGCGTCTCGACCACCGCGTCGATGGTCTTGCTTGCGTACGGTAAGCTGGGATCGTCCAGTGCCGCGCGCAGTTGCATCACACGCTGTGGACCGAACTTTTCCGCGACGAGTGACGGACCTGCGTCGCATGGATCCACAGCGCTGGTGGCGATGCGTTGGGCCGCAATAGCCCCCCCTGAACTTGCCGCGGGCAGGGCCAACCCACCGCCGAGCCACGCAAGCCGTCGCCGACGGATGCGGTAGGGGTCCACGCCCAGGGTTTCGACAAGTTCCTCTGTCGATTCGAAGCGTGCGTCGGGGTCGGTACTAAGTCCACGCTCGATAAGGGCAACCAAGTGGTTGGGAACAGGTGGCTGGGTGGGCCACGGCACGCGCTCTCCCATCATGACGGCGCACGCGAGTCCCTGGGCGCTGTCGCTCTGGAATGGGCGACTGCCGACCAGCGCTTCGTACAGCGTCAGGCACAACGCGAACTGGTCGGTGCGGGCATCGGTTCGCTCGCCGCGGAACTGCTCGGGGGCCATGTACGCTGGCGTACCGAGAATCGCCCCAGTGGCAGTGAGCGGTTCTTCATCTGGGCTCGATAGCTGCGAAGCGGAGACAACGGCTCCCTCGATACCCTGCTCGATACCCTGCTCGGTGCCGGGCTCGGTGTCATCGCGCTGGGCGAGTCCGAAGTCCACGACCCGCACGACACCGTCGTTGCCCACGAGGATGTTGTCAGGCTTGAAGTCGCGGTGCGTGAGGCCTACCGCGTGTGCCGCGGCCAATCCGCGCCCCGCCTGCACCATGACCTCGACGACCCGTCGCCAGCCCCGACCACGTTTCCACATATCGGTCGTGTGCAGCTGCTTCATCCATTGGCGCAGCGTGGGGCCCTCGATCAACTCCATGGCCAAGAACACGCGCTTGTCGTCTTGCTGCGTTACGACCCCCACGTCGTACACCGCGACGACATTGCGATGGGAGACCTTCGCGATCGCCTTGGCCTCGCGGAGTAATCGGGTGCGAGCGTGCGTGTGCTGCGAGCTTCGGCTCAGCGGGGTGTGCAGCAGTTTGAGTGCGATCTTGCGGTCGAGCTCCGGGTCGTACGCGGCGTACACCGTGCCCATGCCCCCGGAGCCGAGTTTGTCCACGATCGTGAAGCGGCCGATCGTCTCCGGCGGCTCAGCGGAAGCGTTCGGCGGATCGGGCTGCAGCGACCCGTCGTCGATGGTGCGGGATCGCATCACCTACGCCCAAGTTGCCCGAGCCGCGGCGTCTTGTCCACGATGAGGAAGGTCACAACCGTCGGTTGGCAAGGGTCGCCAGGGCGTTTGCATCGCCTCGGTTAGTTCGTACAACACATCCCGTGGCCTCGCGCGTCCCCGCCGAGCGCCTCACACCAATGAGCGAGTCCAGCCCCAAAGACCCCCTGCATGGGATCACGCTCAAGGCGATTGTCGAGGAACTCGTGGCCAGCCGTGGGTGGCCGGATCTTGCTGCAAACGTGGCTATCCGGTGCTTTTCGTACGAGCCGAGTGTGAAGTCGAGCCTCAAGTTTCTACGCAAGACCGAATGGGCTCGTGCCGAAGTCGAGGCGCTATATCTCGAGGACCAACGTCGCGCCGAACGCAATCGTGTTCGCAACCGGCGGCGCGCGGCCATGCGGGCCTATCGCGTGGCCAATGAAGCGACTGGGGACGGGGATCTCGGCGATGACAGCGACGTGGACGAGGGCAGAGACGGAGACGGGTTGGCGGGTGGAGACGCAGTCGATGCCTCGAGTGACGACACCGACCCGCTCAACTCTTGAAGCGGACTGCAAACGAGGCTCGGAAACGGCGTCCCTTGATCCGCCCCTCGTTGAGGGCCTTGACCGCGTTCTGGCTATTGAGGCGTGACACGGCGACGTAGGCCAAGCGATCGTGGATCTCGATCTTGCCGACGTCATCCGCCTTGAGCCCACCCGCTTCGCCCGTGAGCGCGCCGAGAATGTCACCCGGTCGGATCTTGTCCTTGCGTCCTCCGGAGATCAGGATCGTGTCCATCGCCGCCGGGCCAGTGATGGCTTGGGCGAGCGTCGTGATGTCACGGTCGTCGCCACGCCGCACACGTTCGATCTGCGAGCCCGTGCGCTGCTCGAGCGAGACTAGCTTGTCCTTTTCCCGCGGGGTGACCAGCGCAACCGATAGCCCCGTCTTTCCCGCGCGGCCCGTGCGGCCGATACGGTGCACGTAGACCTCCGACTGCGGAGGCATGTCGTAGTTGACAACCAAGTCCAGGCCCACGACATCCAGCCCTCGGGCGGCGACGTCGGTGGCGACCACAACCCGGAGACTGCGGTTGCGCAGCATCGCCATCACCCGGTCGCGATGAAACTGCTCCAGGTCGCCATGCAAGCAGTCCGCGCTGACGCCGTCCGAGTGCAGGGCGCCAGCCACTTCCGCCACCGTGGTCTTGAGGTTGCAAAACACGAGCGCCGATTCGTGGGGATACTTGTCGAGAACCCAGTACAACGCCCGCAGCTTGTCGTCCGGATCTGCAGTGATGGCGAGCTGATGGATCTCGGTCGCGGGCCCCTCTTCGTCGACTGTGATTCGCACCGCATCGCGTTGGTGGCTGCGGCTCATCGCCTCGATCGTGCGTGGGAAGGTCGCCGAGAACAGGGCGGTCTGCCGCGACTCGGGCAATGCCGCCATGATCGTGTCCATGTCGTCGGCAAAACCCATGTCGAGCATGCGGTCGGCTTCATCGAGGACGGCGGACCTGACCCCGCCCAGTTCGAGGGTCTCGCGCCGCAGATGGTCGAGCACCCGACTCGGAGTCCCGACGGCAATGTGCACGCCGCGTTGCAGCGCACTCGCTTGCGGGCGCACCGGCTCGCCACCCGAGACGACCAGCACTTGCAGCCCGGGGCTCTTGCGCCCGAGCTTCCGGATCTCGCGGGCGACTTGGGCCGAGAGCTCTCGTGTTGGACACAGGATGAGCGCCTGCACCTTGCGCTGAGCAAGATCGAGTTGGTGAAGAATCGGGAGCGCAAAGGCGGCCGTCTTCCCGCTGCCCGTTTTTGACTGGCCGATGAGATCCTTGCCGGCCAGCAGCACAGGGATTCCCTGCGCCTGGATCGGCGTCGGGGCCTCGAAGCCGAGCTCTCCCACCACGGCGAGGAGCGTGGGGGACAGCGCCAGCGAGCTGAATGCGGAGGACATCCGGCCCAACCTAGCAGCATCCCAGAGGTGGAGTCAGCCCACCTGCGACTTGGCGTCCGAACGCATCGACAGCGCGATGCGTTTACGCTCCAAGTCGATCTGAGTGACCGTCACCTGCACTCTGTCGCGGACTTTGACCACCTCGCTGGGATCCCGGACAAAGCGGTCGGCAAGCTGAGAGACGTGCACCAGTCCATCGTTGTGGACCCCGATGTCGACGAACGCTCCAAAGTTGGTGACGTTGGTGACCACACCCGGTAACACCATCCCTACGGTGAGGTCGCTCATCGCGTGGACGTCGGCGAAACTGAAGACCTCGAAGGCTGGTCTTGGGTCGCGGCCGGGTTTGCCAAGTTCCTCGACGATGTCCTCCAGCGTCGGACGTCCGACCTCGTCCGTCACGTAAGTGTCGATCTCGATGGCATCGCGACGTTTGGCGTCGCGCAACAGATCGAGCACCGTGCAGCGCTGGTCTCGTGCGATTTTCTCGACAAGGGCGTAGCGCTCGGGATGCACGGCACTCGCGTCCAGGGGATGTTTGGCCCCGGGGATTCTCAGAAATCCCGCCGCCTGCTGGAAAGCCCGCCCACCGAGCCGTGGCACCGTCTTTAACGCCGCACGGTCTAGGAAGGGGCCGGACTCGCTGCGGCGCTTGACGATCGCGGCTGCGAGCTTTTCCCCCAGGCCTGCGACGTGGGTCAGCAACTGCACGCTGGCTGCGTTGAGGTCGACACCAACTGCGTTGACCGCACTGCGAATGGTGTCCACCAGACTTGCCGCCAGCGCGCGTTGGTCGACGTCGTGTTGGTACTGGCCCACGCCTATCGACTTGGCGTCCAGTTTCACCAGCTCCGCCAGCGGATCCTGCAGGCGCCGCCCAATCGAGATCGACCCGCGCACGGTCAGGTCCAGGTCGGGGAACTCATCGCGTGCCACCTGGCTTGCGCTGTAGATCGACGCACCGCTCTCGTCGACCGCGATGACCGGGACACCCAAGTCCAGCGTCTGCAGAAATGCCTCGGTCTCGCGACCCGCAGTCCCGTTGCCAACGGCGATGGCGTCGACGGCATGGCGAGCACACACATCCTTGATGGTCTTCCCCGCCGCAATGCTCCGGTCGCCTCCGGTGTGCGGGTAGATGGTTGTGTGGTGTAGCAGCTTGCCGTGTGCGTCCAATACGACCATCTTGCAGCCACTGCGGAAGCCCGGGTCGATCGCCATGACCGGCTTGTGTCCCAGTGGTGCGGCCATGAGCAGCTCGCGCAGGTTCGTCGCGAATACATCGATCGCGGCCCGGTCCGCCCGCTGTTTTGCCTCGCCGATCGCTTCCTTTTCGAGCGATGGCAGCACGAGTCGCTTGTACGCGTCCGTAATTGCCAGATCGAGTTGCTGCCCCGCGAGGCCTTGCCCAGTCGCGAACCGGCGACGCAAACATCCAATAGCATCACGCTCGTCCGGCCGGCCGGTCGCTGTCAGGTATCCCTCGGCCTTGCCGCGTAATACCGCCAGGACGCGGTGGGAGGGCGCCTTGTGCAGAGGTTCGCTCCAATCGAAGTAGTCGCGGAACTTACCGGCGTCTTTTTGCTTGGACTTGACGACCTTGGCGGTCAGCCGCGCCCTGTCCTTGAACAGCGAGCGCAACTCGGCGCGCGCGGGTGCGTCTTCGTTGATGCGCTCCGCAATGATGTCGCGGGCGCCAGCGAGCGCCTCGTCCGCTGTGGCAACCCCGCGAGACCGGTCGACAAATGCCTTGGCGTCGATGCGGCGATTGTCCCGGGCACTCAGCGCGTCCGCGAGCGGTTGTAGACCCCGCTCTTTTGCAACGCTGGCGCGTGTCTTTCGCTTCTGACGAAAGGGCAGGTACAGGTCTTCCAGTGCAACGCGGGTGCGTGCGGCGTCCAGCAGTCGCGCGAGTGGTGGCGTGAGCAGCCCGCGCTCTTTGAGGGACGAAAGGATCGCCTCGCGTCTCTTGTCGAGTTCCGCGAATGCGGCGAGCAGGTCTCGGATCGCAGCCACCGCGACCTCGTCCAGCGAGCCGGTTGCTTCCTTGCGGTACCGGGCGATGAAGGGGATGGTCGCGCCCTCGTCCAGCAGCCGTGCGACCGCCTCAACTTGCTTGGCGCGCAGTGAAAGCTCGCGGGCGGCACGCTCGATGTGGATCTCAAGCGGCATCGTCATGGATGCCAGGCTACAACGACGTACCGAAGCGCGCGATACCGACGGTGCCTTGATGACCGGTGCCTCGCCGCGGTCGTTGGTGTCGAGAAAATCAAGTTTTTCGCCTTGCGCCTGCTCGCGTGGCGGCCATGCTGCAGACCCGCAACGGAGTACGAGCAGCCATGGATGAGCCCACCCCCATAGTCGTCGACCATTCGGATCGCGGCGGCGGCATCGTGAAGATGTGGACGCGCCACGTGCCAGTCGAGGAGTCCGCGGCCAAGCAGCTTGCGAACGTCACGACGCTGCCGTTCATCCACTCTCATATCGCCGTGATGCCCGACGTGCATTTCGGCATGGGGGCCACGATCGGGTCGGTCATTCCCACCAAGAAGGCGCTGATTCCCGCTGCGGTTGGCGTCGATATTGGCTGCGGCATGTGTGCGGTGCGGACCAGCCTCGTTGCGTCGGACCTCCCCGAGACCCTGAAACCTCTCCGTAAAGAGATCGAACGCGCGGTGCCGCATGGTCGGGCAAAGCGTGGGCGGGACCAAGGGGCGTGGGGAGGCGCGGTACCCAACTCGATCGGACGGGCCTGGCGCTCTCTGGCGGACGACTTCGATCGGTTGGTTGAGTCGTATCCACACCTCAAACGCACCAACAACCTGGTGCATCTCGGCACGCTCGGTACGGGTAACCACTTCATCGAAATCTGTCTCGATCGCGAGCAGCGGGTCTGGGTCATGCTCCACTCGGGATCGCGTGGCGTGGGCAATGCTATCGGCCGGTTGTTCATCGAAAAGGCCCAGAAAGAGGCCCGCCGCGGCAATATCAAGCTGGTGGATGAAAACCTCGCCTATCTCAGCGAAGGCACGGCGTTGTTCGACGACTACTGGCGCGCGCTGAGTTGGGCGCAGGAGTTTGCACGCGTCAATCGCGAGATCATGCTCGCGCGGGTGCTGGACACGATGCGGCGCAGCAAGGGACTGCGCGCGTTCAAGACCGACAAGCAGGCGATCAACTGTCATCACAACTACGCCGCCATCGAGCGCCACTTCGGCGAGGACGTTTATGTCACCCGAAAGGGGGCGATTCGGGCGGGGCTCGGCGAGCTGGGCATCATCCCCGGCTCCATGGGCGCCAAATCGTTCATCGTGCGCGGCAAGGGCAACCCGGATGCGTTCGAGTCGTGCTCGCACGGGGCAGGGCGATGCATGTCTCGCAATCGCGCCAAACAGGAAATCTCGCTGGACCAGCACATCGAAGCGACGGCGGGGGTGGAGTGCCGCAAGGACCAAGACGTGCTCGATGAGTCGCCGGCTGCGTACAAGAGCATCGAAGATGTGATGAGGTCCCAGCAAGACCTCGTCGAGGTGGTGCACGTGCTCAAGCAGGTGATCTGCGTGAAGGGCTAGGCGGGGGCAGCCGCGCGTGTATCCGTGGAATGTGATCGGGTCGGTGGACGTCTAGCAGTCATGCCAAGGCGCACCATCGAGCTTGTCGTCGGCCTGGGCCTGCTGCTGGGCCCCCTTGGATACGCGCTCACGCTTGAACCCGAGGTCGTGGAGGTCCCGACGGTGGTTCAGGTCGACCGCTTGGTGACCCCGCCCGCCGAGGTGAGGCTGGTTGAGCGCGAAGTCGAGCCTGAGCTTGCTGAGCCCGAGCGAGACGCCCGAACCTGAGGCCGCTGAACCCGAACCTGCTGAGCCTGAGCCAACCACGCCGGACGTTCACGGGCGGCTAGCGTTCGCGTTCGTCAACGAGGCGGGACTGATCCTGAGCACCGAAGCCATACGCGCCTGGAGCACGGACGACGACGGGGCGGAGTACGACGCGTTCGAGGCCGCGCATCCCTCCGCGAAGGAGATCCGACGCAAGGTCTGGTCGAGTGCCTCTGAGAACACGCTGTGGCTGGCCGCAAAACTCATCAGTGACGGGGACTGCCAAGGGGCGCTCTGGGCCCGGGACCACGAGCTTGCACCACCCACAGTGCTGCGCCGAACGACGGACGTCTCTGAGCCCGGCCGTCGAAGACTCGCCGAGCACCATGCCTCGGAGGAGTTGGCCGCAGTGAAGGCTCACTACATCGAGTGGTACCGCGAGCAGAGCGAGTTCGGGGTGGCGTACGACCCGTGGGAGACGCTCGTGAGGCGTCACCCCGCCACGGTCGCGAGTTGGCTTGAGGCAGATGTCGTACGTGTCGTGGAGTTGGAGTTCGGCGAAGAATCCGAGGGTTGTGGCGACGGCGACGATACGCGCATCACCTCGGTCGATCTGGTGGTCGGGACCGCGTTTGAGGCGCTGGACAGCGGCTCACATCCGACGGCCGTGTTCGATGCCGACCTCGATGGCAAGTTTGAGCTGCTGTACAGCGACGAGCTGTCCGGGGCGTCGTGGTACCTCGGAAGCGACACGCTCGAGGCGAGCTGGTCACTCGACGAGGTCTTCGTGTGCCCCTGCTGACGTCGTCGCTTGGTCGGCGTGGTCTTGCAACCAGGCAGAAAACTGTGCGGCCCATTTTTTCCGAGCGGTGGCGACGAGCTTGTCGGGATTAGTCGCGGGGGTTTGCCCCCATTGGTGCGCCAGCCAGCCCACGTAGGCGGCGTGCTCCTCGCTCTCGTTGTCGTCGTACTCGTCGGGATCTGCCGTGTAGGCCACGCCGCTGCTGCTCACCGTGGGTTCGATATCCGCGCCCAGCAATCGCAACAACGCCTTGAGGCTGTTGGCGACGACTGACGCCTTGCCGTTGGCGCCGAACACAACAACGGGCACCGCGCTCATGTTCTCTTTGCCGGGGGCAACCCACAGGGCGTAGTGAGATCCTGCGGCATCGGCCTTCGCAAAAAGAAGCACGCGATCCAAAAACTCAGGTTTCTCCGACCACGTTCGCAAGTGCGATTTGTCGGTCGCGATCAGACTGAAGCCCGCGGCGTACTCGGCCGCGCCCACGGTGTCGTGAAATCGGAGCAGGTCGGTCAGCTCGGCTGGGGTGTCGTAGATCCCGAAGTTGGCCTTGAACGCGCGGCGGTCCACGACGCTACTGAACGCCGCTTCGAAATCTTCATCGCCCGCAAGAAAGGTCAGCTCCAGGTCGTTCCGCATCTCGGCGAAACCGTCGTAGTCGTGGGTCAGTGCGTCGCCAACAGCGTCTAGAACGCCTTGTTTGTCCCGGGCGTGCCCGTACACCGACGCCAGCGAGTGGTAACCCACCGGGTGTCCGTGGGCGGCTAGCCCGTCTCGCGCAAGCTTGGTCGCTTCGGGGAACAGCTCCAGGCCTACGTACCCGTTCACCGCGTTGACCCAGGGCCAAGGGGTGCTGCTGGGAAGCTTGCCTCCCGCCGCCCAAAACACCTCCAGGGCTTCGCCAGACAACGCGTGGTGACCCCCGTCGTTGAACAAGAACAGCAGGTTGTTCAGAAGTTCCCAGTCATCGCCGACGAAGTTGACCGCTTCGCGCAGTGGGACCGGGATCCGCTTGCGGGGCCCCTGGTGAGAGAGAGCCTCGGCCGTCGCCGAAAGCAACCGTTGGTTTTCGGGGTTGTGCGTCAACCCCTCGATGCCGGCCTTGGCTGCGTGCACCGGTTTACCTTGCGTCTGCAGGCGGACGACCTTGCTGACGTAGGCCTCGGCGCTCTTGGACTCGGTCGATGGTTCGCTGCCCACGTCTGGGCGAGGCTACTACGCAGGGTGCTCGGTGTCCTCGTCGACTTCGAGGCAAAGTCGGGCTTACTCCGCGTGGGCAGCCAGAAGAGCGGCATCCCTGTGAGCGAAGACCAAGCCGTCCCCAACAATGTCGATCACGCCGGTGCGCTCGAGGAGGTCGCGCTGAGATTCAGAAACACCCGAAAGGTAGACGAGACGTTCGTCTTCATGGTGGGCACGCAACAAATCCTTGAGAGCCTGGATGCGGCTGGCATCGATCACCTCCGTATCTCGGAGGCACAGGACCAATGCGACGTCGGGCGTATGTGAAGTCGCCTCTTCAAGCACTCGACGTGCGGTGTGAAAAAAGAGCGGCCCACCGACGGTGGCGAGCGCGACCTTCGTCGAACCGGTGACTTCCTTGTCGCCGCTCGGCTTAGGCGTTGCCCCATGGACGCGCTTGAAGTAGGCGAAGAGTGCAACGCTCAGACCGCATGCGATTCCAACCACCAGGGACGCAAAAACGGTGGCAAGGAGGGTTGCTGCCATCATTGTAAAATCGGTCCAATGATGGTGCGCGAAAAGCCTCCGGTAGGCGGGGATATCGACCATCTTTATGGCGATGAGGATGAGCAGGCCAGCCAATGCCGCTGTCGGAACCTGGCCCACGATCGGTGCCATGAAGAGCATGATCAGCAAGAGCGCCAGGGCGTTGCAGAGCCCCGCAACTCGCGTCTGGGCCCCTGAGCGCGCGTTGACCGTGGTCCGCGCAATGGCACCGCAGGTAGGGATCCCGCCAAAAAGTGGACTGGCCATGTTGGCGAGACCGCAACCGATGAGTTCGGCATTGGAGTTGTGGCGCTTGCCCGCGATAGCGTCGGATGCAGAAGCCGAAAGAAGGCTCTCGAGGGCACACAAGGCTGCCATCGTGAAGGCGGCAGGCAACAGACGCGTGATCTGATCCAGGCTTAGGCTGGGGATGGCCGGTGTTGGCAGGGAACGGGGAATTGCGCCGTACTTGTCTTCGAGTGTGAGGACGTCAAAGTCAAACACCCATGCCACCAAGGCGGCCCCAACGATACCGAGAAGCGGCGCAAAGGCCTGTGGCAGTACACGCCCGAAGCCTTCGATCAAGCCGATGGTCAGCACCGTCACGCCGATGGCCGCGATAGTCACACCGTCCAGAGCGCCAAAAACAGCGCCGACGTTTTCGTGAAAGTTCGGGCTCTTCGCCAGCTTGGGCAACCCCAACGCGTCCTCGAGTTGGCTTACAAGAATGATGACGCCGATGCCGCCCGTAAAGCCGATGATGACCGGAAGGGGCACCACGCGGACAAGCTTCCCAAGCCCACTGAGCCCCAAGATAATCAGAATCGCTCCGCCAATGAGCCCAAGCGCAAGGACATCCTGATAGCCACCGATCTGGTTTGCGATGAGGACGCCTGCAAGCACCCCGATCAACGAGCCTGCAGGACCCGTGATGTTGAGCTCGGAGCCTCCCAAAAGGGAGGCCACGCCACCGGCCACGATCGCCGAGACCAGGCCGACATCCGGCCCAAGGCCAGCCGCCGCGGCAAAGGCCATCGCGAGCGGAAGAGAAACTAAGGAAACCGTCAGCCCCGCAACCAGGTCAAGCCTGAGGATCGCGAGGGTGTACTGCCGGAACTGCTTGATGCGCTCGATATGGTAGATGACGAAAGCCCCGGTTGTGCTGCAGCGCAAGGACCCCGTGGTCGGGGGGCCCGAGAAGCGTGCAGTCTAGCAGCACACCATATCAGGTTCGTCCATGCGAGGTCTTGTGAAGACGAGCCCGTCGGGCTCCACGACCACGGGTGCGCGAAGCATCTGCTGATCGGTGTTGGGCGCCCCACGACACCGAGTGCGGCCAACGTTCTGGCGTCGATAGACCTTCTTTGCGTTCCTGATCGGGTCAGCCCGGTGAGCTGCGGGGTGGGAGTGGGCCTCGTCGTCAGCGACGCTATCGCTCCCCCCAAGCCAAACAATCACAACCCGAATCGCCTAACAACGTTCCTCTCCCCTACTCCCCTGGGTGCTCGGTGTGCCACGTCCGTGTAAACGCAGTCGCGTGCCGATAGCTTTCTCGAATCTCCTCGACCAAGTGCTTCTCGATACGCCCGCCGACCAGCGGCAGCTTTACCTTCGCCAGACCCTCCCAGACCCGTCGAACCTTCGAGTCGCTGACAACTTCGAGGCGGTACACGCCTTCGGTCACGATCTTGTCGGCCATGAAGCTGGGCGTGGTGATCGTCTTCATCGCGTTGTCTCGCGCTTTGAACACGTTGTGTTCTGTGTACGCGATCTTGTCCGAGACGAACTTGGAGAGCAGGGCGGGGACTTCACGGCGTGGCGTGAGGCGTTGGCGTCGCTCGATGACGAGATCGTCGCCCTCGCCCTTGCGCTCCAGTGACAGCATCTCCCAACCGATGTCCAGCTGGTTCCAAAGTGCCTGGTTGTAGGTCTCGTCGAAGAAGACTTCCCAGTAGCGGCTGGCAGATACGTCGAAGTCGTCCTCGATACGGTAGTCCATGTGCCGCCGCAGGGTACCAAGGCTGTCAGTCGTTGTGCATGGCCCGCTGACGAACCGCAGGATCGCGCAGGAAGATCGCCAGTGCGATGCCACCCACGAGCTCGCCGTACCACAACGTAGCGAGGCGCCCGAGCAACGCGGCCGCCATGGCGATTGGCTGAGTCGCTCCTGCGACGAGCCGCATCGTTGCGTACATGAGGCTGCCTTCGGTCGCGCCCAAGCCCCCGGGCAGGAAGCTCAGTGCGCCCACGAGCGTGCCCGCCGACCACAGGAAAGCGCACAGCGGCAACGTCGCTTCCACGCCCGCAAATCCCTGCAGGATCAGCCAGAAGCCGACGCACTCCAGACCCCAGCCAACGATGCTCAGCGCGGTGAGGGCGGCCAGTGGGCGGATGTCGAGGATCGCGGCGCTGCTGTCGACCAGGGGGGCGGCACGTTCGGTGAGCCCGCGCAGGCCGGGCACCCGTGCAATGAGGCGCAACGTCCCCCGCAACAGACGGGGCGAGCCCAGCACGACGACACCCAGGATAACCAGCACCATGGTGGCGAGCATGAGCGGCACGTAGTCCGGGTACTGCGCCACGCCAGCGAGACTGAGCACCACGAGTGCCACGAGGTCGGTCAGCCGGTCGGCGACGACGATCGGAGCGGTCTTGGTGAACGGAACACCATCGCTCGCCTTGAGCAGGGTGCTTCGCAAAACCTCCCCGACCTTGCCGGGCGTGATCGACATGGACAGTCCCGCGAGATAGATGACCAGCGACCGTTTTCGGGTCAGGCCCGGGGCTTGTTCGCGAACCTTGAGCCAGCTCAGCGCGATTTCCCACTTTGCGAAGCGCAACAGGTAGTTGCCCGACGACAGCAGCAGCGCCATGCCGAACGCCTGCCAGCGATAGCCGCGCAAGGTCTCGCGGACGGGCCCGATGTCGGGGTACAGGATGGCCGCGACGTACAGCAGCACGCCCGCGACCAGTGTGTACAGCGTGCGGCGAAGCAGCGTGCTCACGGGGAGTCCTCGACGTTGGACTTGGTGTAGCGCGACCACGCGCCCGCCAACGGTCCGGGTACGACCGGTTGGGCCGCGCGCTGGCGCCACAAACCGGTCACGTTTCGTGCGGCAAGTGGTCCACAGAGCGAGGCTGAAGACTGCGTGACGAGCCGTTCGATTGTTCTATCGATAGCCGTGTCGATGGCGGCTGCGTCCAACGCTGTCGCCGCGAAGATGTATTGCGTCGCGTGCAGTTCGGGCGCCAGCTCACCCAGGGTGGCGCTCCAGGTTGCGTCGATGAGCACGCCGACACTCGCGAACAGATGCGACGCGAGCCAGGCACCGACAACGATTGGGTCACGCAGGGACTCGCGAGTGCACGCGCCCGCGAGACATGCCAGCGCATGCGAGCCCGGACCTCGGCCGAGCGTTGAGTTACGGAAAGCTGTGTCGCGAATACAGGGGGCGAGGATGCAAGCGTGCGCGCCCACCCATGCGTTGGGAATGCACATTGCCTGGCGCGCCCCGGGAACGACGAGCGATAGCGTGCCGTCGTGAGACGATGAGGGAACGCCGTGCTGTGACCACGGTTGCGACCCTGGAACTGCAGAGCCCGTGGCACCGATGTCGTCGACGGAGACATCGAGTTCCAGCGCACGCGCGGTTTGAAGCGTGCCGTCAAGCGTCCAAGGCGCGATCGTTAGTCCGGGGCCATCGCCGTCGCCCACGTGAATGATGAGCGTCGGGCGAGCCGGCCCACACCCCGCGAGCGCGACGGCAGCACCTCGTCGGGCCGCCTGGACCGGGTTCGACACCTCGATCCGCTCAACGAAAACCTCCGACGACACGGCGCGGGCAGTAT
>JAESSZ010000993.1 GCA_016763875.1 Nannocystaceae bacterium | reverse complement strand
CTCGAGCATCCGACAACGGACGTGCCGAGCTCGATGACACCACGCTGGCGCGTGCGAGTCGCGGCGAAGAGGCCGCGTGTACCCGTTTTGTGGCGGTTTACGAGCGCAGGGTCTTCGCGGTCATCGGACGCATCGTTGGGGTGCAGGGCGAAGCCCGGGTCGAGGATCTCGCTCAGGACACGTTTGTACGCGCGTTGCATGCGCTTGAGCGATTTTCACCGACGGGGCCGGCCAAGCTTTCGACCTGGTTGCTGACGATTGCGAGTCGTGTCGCGCTCAACGAGCTACGTCGCAAGCGGCCGCCCACGGCCTCGTTGGTTGCGGCGGACGAGATTGTCGCCCCCGACGATCACGCGCGCTGGGACGCGAGGCGGACGTTGCAGGTGGCCATCGAGGGGCTCACGGCGGAGCAACGCGCCGTGCTCGTGCTGCACGATCTGCACGGCCTGACAGATTCCGAGGTTGCCGGTGCGCTTGACCTCCAGATTCCCGCCGTCAAATCGCGCCTCGTTCGCGCGCGCGCACGGTTGCGTAAGGCACTCACGGAGCACGAGCATGTCTGACGATCACCTGTCTGACGATCACCTGTCTGACGATCACCTGTCTGACGATCACCTGTCTGACGATCACGAGCCCTCGGGCGACGCGGTGGATCTCAGTAGCCTCCACTGGCCAGCGCCACAACCACCGTCTGGGTTCGCGGAGCGGGCGACCGCCAGGTTCCTGTCCGAGACAGCAACAGCGCCGGACACCGAGTCCACGGTGGAGGCGTCGACCGATCCGCCGCGGCGTACCCGAGGTCTCGTGTTCGTGTTTGCCGGTGGCGCACTCGCGGTCGCTGCGGCGGTGACGTTGTGGTTCGCGAGGCCAACGCCTTCCACCGCGGCGGCGGACTCTGTGGTCACGCAGGCCATGCAGACGATCATCATGAGCGATCGCGCGGTAGCGGTCGCCGGTCCTGGGACCTCGCTGCGCTGGGCGGTCGACGCTGACGGCGAGGGCGTCGTCGAGCAGGACCGCGGCAGCGTATTTTACCGCGTCGCCGACGGAGGCGCGTTCGAAGTCAAGACCCCTGCGGGCACCATTTCGGTGACCGGCACCTGTTTCGAAGTGGAGACCCGACCTATGCAACTACGTTCCGGATTGAAAGCAGCAACCGTTGGTGCCGCCCTGGCGGGTGCCATTGTGGTCACCGTCTACGAAGGTGGTGTCGTCCTAGCAAACGACCACGGCGACATCGAGCTCGGGCCGGGACAACGTGCCTTGGCGGATATCGATTCGGCACCCCGTCGCTGGGACGGCGGCGCCGACGACGACGCTCCGGGGTCACGAGGTCCAGGCGAGGCCGCGACTGCAGCGGATAGCCAGGGGGCAGTCGCTCAAGTGCGACGACAGGAACGCGCGCTGGAACAGGCGCACGCCCAGCAACTCACCTCAGAGGCCGAGATCGAGAAATTGCGGAGGCAGGTTGCCGACCTTGGCGGAAGCCCAGGTGAGCCGAGCGCGGCCGAGTTGAAGGTGCGCGCCCGCAAGTGCGCTTCGCAAGGACGGGGAGGCGAGTGTCCGTTCCTTGACCCCGACCCCGAGACCCTGCGGGAGATGGCGCGCTGTGCATCGGTGAAGGTCGACTTTCCGGGGTTTCTGGACAACGTGGAGAGTCCTGAAGTCGCCGGCTACGCGCGTAATCTCGGGATCACCGACCCTAAAGAGGTCGCCGCCCTGCAGGCCGCCGCGGACGCGCACTACGACCAGTTCAACGACCGGCTTCGCAAGATCTTTCTCGAGTTGGGTGGCGACGCCGAGATGGCGCAAGACGCCTCCGCGGCGACGATGGAGTCCTACATCGGCGATCAGCTCGACCGCGAACTCATGGGCGATGTGCAACGTCGCATCGCGGAAGAGCGAGCGGGTCTGCGGGAGCCCCCGGCCGATCTTGCCGCCCTGTCGATCGAAGAGCAGTCATTTCGGCTTCAGGCCGGCCTTGGCAATCAATTCGAGGCTCACCTCGCAGAACACCTCGGGGCCGGACGGGCACGTGAACTCCGACGGGTCAATGACGGACGGCCGGGCAGCACGTCAGTCCAGTCGGGCGACTGCATCGACCCTGAGTAGGGTGCTCACTCGACCCGCAGCCGTGCGAAGGACAGTGCCTGATCCCAGGCAGTTCCTCTTCGGTTGCGAATGATCAAGACGGTTCGCGGGCCGCAAACCAGGCGGTCATGTCGGCCCACCCGTCTTCGAACGACAATAGCGGCTCGTACAGCAGGTCTTTCTTGGCGCGGCTGATGTCGAACCAGCGATCGATCACCAGCATGCGGACCGCAAATGTGTCGAGTTTCAGCCGCCGCATGACATGCGGATACGGGCGACCCGACCCGAATGCGATGGCGCGGCCGAGCACCATGGTCAGGCGTGCGACGCCCAGTATCAGGGCCGTTGGCACGGCTGCGCGCGTCTTGATTGATCGTATTCCGACGCCAACGATCGCTTGATCGAACGCATCCCACAGCAGTTGCGAGTCATCGTCGGTGACGATGTAAAACCGTGCCAACGCTTTTGAACCGGGGTACAGCGCCTCGGCCCCGAGGATGAGGCCGTGGCAGTAGTTGTCGACGTGCGTAAACGAGACACGGTTGGTTCCGTCGCCAAACACCCGTAACTTGCCCCCTCGCGCGGCCTCGAGAATGCTTGGCATCAAGAGCGGATCTCTGGGTCCGTAGACCTGGTGTGGCGCGACGGCGATCGTGAGCAGCGTGTCGGAGCAAGCCTCGAGTACCGCCTTTTCTCCCATCGCCTTGGTGCGCGCGTAACTGGCGTGGAACTGCGGCGAGTACGTGCCTCCGTTGATCTTGGCCAGATCGTCCTCGGTCAGGCCGCGCACGTTGGGGTCGGGATATGGGAAGCGCGTGCTGGGGCTGCTGCTCATCACCAGCTTGCCCACGCCGTGTTCGCGACACCCGTCGAGAACATGCAGGGTGCCGCCGTAGTTCACACGCTCGTACGCGTTCTCCTCGTGGTACGGCCCGACGAGGGCAGCGAGGTGGAAGCAGCAGTCCATGCCTTTGCAAGCGGCCAGCACCGCGGCCTTGTCGGTGATGTCCCCCTGGACGTAGGTCACGGCCGGGTGCTGGAGGGCATCGTCGGCCGGCGGGTTGAGATCGAACGCGACGACCCGCTCGGCACCTCGCTCGACCAGCATCTCGACGAGCCGCCGTCCCACAAATCCGCCGGAACCAGTCACGAGCGCGGCCTTAGGTACGTCGCGAAAACCCGGTGACGCATCGCCAGTTTGCTTGGCCATCTGCGCGCAGCTTGACGCAACGGCCCTTGGACCTCAAGTGGCCGACCGCACAACTACTACTGGGAGGTGTTGACGGTGCGGCGGTGTCGTCCGGGCCGATCGGTGAGCACGAGCACCAGCGCGGTGATGCTGGCGGCCGCAGCGATGGACCACAGGGCGACGGTGGTGCCGTGAAGGCCGTCGCGGCGCGCGAGGTCTCGGTTGTAGTCCTCTCGCTGGCTCGGCGCGAGGTTGGACGAGGCTCGCATGTCTTGCAGCGCGCGAACGCGGGACTGAAACGACAGTGCCAGGGCCATGGTCACGCCGCCGCCGATGGCCAGACCACCCGCGGTGCCAAGTAGACCCCACGCCGCGCGACGCTGCGTCGTATGCGGGGTGCGGGCATCCAGGTGCAACGTGTCCCCGCGCTTTGCGACGAGCGTCGTGCCGAAGTCGACGCGTCCTGGGGCGGTCACGGAAACGCGGTGTCGTCCGGGCGGTGTCGTCACTGGACTCGGCAGTGGGGCAAATCCGAGTTCTCGACCGTCGAGCAGGATACGGGCGCCAGCAACGGCCTGCACGGTGACGGTGGCCGGGATCGGTTGAAGGTTGGCTTCGACCGGGATGATGCGCCCACGCACTGCCGTTTCTGTGGAGCGTGCGTCGGTGTAGCCGGGGGCGCGTACGACAATCGTGTGTGGCCCCGCGGTTGTCGCGATGATCACGGGGATCGTGGCAAAGCTTCCGCCATCGATCGACGATTGTGCATCGATGACATCCGAATAGACGATGAGCTCGGTGGCCCGAGCTGCGGTTTGTTCCGTGGTGGGCTCGGGCGTGCTCGAAGCGTCTTCGCCCCGGCTGGTATCGCGTTCGATGCCGTTGCCGGGTAGCAGCGCCCTTGGGTCAGACTCCGGCTGGGTCCCCGCCAGCAGCACCGCGATCGCCTGCAACTGCTGGACCGCGTCGGTGCGACGGCGGCCTTCCTCGACGTCTTGCAGGTAGATACGCAGCAGTGACTGCGCCTGGGTGAGGTGCTCGCGATTGTTGTCTACGAAGTATTGGCGACGCAGAGCCTGAGCCCACGAAAACCCAAGCGCGGGTCGAGGGAGCGTTCGGTAGGCCTCTCCAAATGCCCGCGATGCGTCCGTGTAACGACCCTTGTCGTAGGCAAGGCTCCCGGCTTCGAACAGACGCCGTGCTTGGTCCTCGCTGCTCGGCGCCGCTGCGGCAGCGTGGGCCGGCCATGCGAGCGTACTCGCCAAGACGATGGTGACAAGCCGGTGCATCAATCCACCGGAATCGCGGGAAACAGGAACAATGCGTCACCGCTGAGCAGGGCCAGATCGGTGAGGTCGTCTTCGTCCAGCGCGCCCGCGACAAGCTGAATGGTGGTGGTATCGGGCACCGTGAGAGGTACGATCGTGACGCTTGGCCCCTCGCTATCGTCGTGCCCTGCGAGG
>JAESSZ010000992.1 GCA_016763875.1 Nannocystaceae bacterium | reverse complement strand
TCGACGACCCGTACGACTTCGGTCGGGTCGCCGCGGCCAACGCCCTTTCCGACGTCTACGCGATGGGCGGACGTCCACTACTGGCGCTGAACCTCGTCGGTTTTCCTTCCGACGTGCTCCCGATCTCGGTTCTTAGCAAGATCTTGGAGGGCGGCGCCGCCATGGTCCGCGAAGCGGGCGCGGTGACGATCGGTGGACACACCGTCGAGGACGCAGAACCCAAGTACGGGTTGGCCGTCGTGGGCGAGGTGTCCCCTTCGAAGTTGTTCACCAACGTCGGGGTTCGACAGGGCGACAAGTTGTTGCTCACCAAGCCAATCGGCAGTGGCATCGTCACCACCGCGATCAAGCGTGGTGAAGCGCGTCCGAAAGAGATCCGGCGGGTCACCGAGGTCATGACCACACTCAACGACAAAGCGGCGGCAGTGCTGGTCGCCAATCATGCGAGTGTGCACGCGGTGACGGACGTGACCGGCTACGGGCTGCTCGGCCATCTGCTCGAGATGTTGGGCACCGCTAAGGTCGGCGCGCGCCTCAGTGCGGCGGCGATTCCGGTATTGGATGCAGCCCGCCGTCTCGCGGCCGCGGGCGTCTTCCCCGGGGGTACCAAAGACAATCTGAAAGCCGCGGGTCGCAAGGTGCGGTTTACAGGCGCGATGCGAAAGGACGAAGCGATGCAGCTGATCATCGCGGACGCGCAGACTTCTGGTGGCTTGCTCGCCGCCGTCGCCCCGCGTCGAGTCTCGAAAATCACCAGCGCGCTAGAAAAGGCTGGGGTCTTCGTGGCCGAGATCGGCGAGATCGTGGAGGGCGGAACCACGATCGTGATTGACCCGTAACTCAGGGCGACTCACGACGACTTTTTGCTGGAGCGCCGCGGCTTGAACAATCCGTGGCGCTTCATCTTGTCGATGAGCGTGACCCGGCTCAGACCCAACCGCCGCGCCGCCGCGGACTGGTTACCGCCGTCCTGCTTCAGCGCTGCGTCGATGAGTTCGCGCTCGAACCCTGCCACACGCTCGTGGAACGTCGCGGGGCTCGAACCGCTCGAACCGGTTTTGGACGCCACGGTCGCGCCACCAAGGGCATCGAGTCCGATCTCGGAGCCATCGCTCAGCGCAAGCAGACGCGCGATCATGTTGTCGAGTTCGCGCACATTCCCGGGCCATTGCTGGCCACACAGATGCTCGACGAGATCAGGAGCCAACGCGACGTGGTCCAAACCGAAGCGATCCCGATAGCGCACGACGAAGGCCTCGATGAGCGCAGGGATGTCGTCCCGCCGCGTGCGCAGGGGTGGGATCTCTAACTCGACGACAGCCACTCGGTAGTACAGATCGGCGCGAAAGTTCCCGCGCGCAACCTCGTCGACGAGGTTGAGATTCGTGCAGGCGAGTACACGCACGTCGACTCGCGTGACCTGCCCGGCGCCGACCGGCTGAATCTCGCCCTCCTGCAGTGCACGCAGAAGCTTTGGTTGCACGACTGCGGGTAGCTCCCCGATCTCGTCCAGCACCAGGGTGCCGCCATCCGCCCGCGCAAAGTAGCCCTCGCGGGCATGGCTCGCACCCGTGTACGCCCCTTTGGTGTGACCAAACAGCTCGGCCTCGGCAAGGTCGGCAGGAATCGCCGCGCAGTTGAACCGGACCAGCGGCGCCGAGACGCGCCGACTCTGCGCGTGGAGCAGCGACGCTACGAGTTCCTTTCCCGTCCCAGTCTCTCCAGTGATGAGCACGGGGACGTCGCGGTCCGCCACGCGGGACACGGCCTCAAGCAAGCGGGTGAACACCGCGCTGGTGCCGACCACCGCGTGGCCAATCGCTCGCTCCGCGTCGAGTCGGCGCGAACGCTCGCGTAACGTCGTGGTCTCGATGGCGCGATCGACCACGGCGGCCAGTTCGTCCACGTCAAACGGTTTGCTGAGGTAGTCGTAGGCGCCCGCTCGGATCGCCTCAACCGCGACGCGCTCGGAGCCACGCGCCGTCACCATGATCACGGGCATCCGAGGAGCCACAGCCCTCACGCGTCGCAGAAGCTCCATGCCGTCCATTCCGGGCATGGCGAGATCGGTCACAACGACGTCGGCCCCATCGAGCAATTCGAGCGCCGCCCCCCCATCGGCGACCGCGAGGACCTCATGACCACACGCCTCGATCACCTCCTGCAGCGTGAAGCGAACGGTCGCGTCATCGTCGACCACGATCACGGTGGGCATGGGTCGGACTCCAGAGCAGGGCGCGCGGGCAAGGTGATGGTGGCGGTCGTACCCCGACCAACGAGGCTCTCGTAGCGTAGCTCACCCCCATGCTGCCGGATCGACGCCATCGCTATCACGACCCCGAGACCCGTCCCGTGAGCCTTGGTCGTGAAGTAGGGCGTACCGAGACGCTTGAGTTCAGACGCCGAAAGTCCCGGGCCTGAGTCGCAAACCTCGATCTCAACACCTTGCGCGACACGACGCGCGAGCACCCGCACGCTGCTCCCCCGCGAACTCGCCTCCACAGCGTTGGTGACGATATTGAGCACCGCGTCCAACAAGCGGCGTCGGTCCGCATGGACGTCCCCCGCCGCCCCTTCGCAAACGATGGCGACGCCACGGCTGTGCGCGCCCGTACGCACGAGTTCCACCGCATCAACCACAAGGAGATCGAGATCGAGGTCCTTGGCGTCCAAGCTGGCAAGTGGGCGGGAGAATGAGAGATACCCATCCACGATGTCCTCCATCTGTCGTACGGCGGTAAGCAGGACGTCGAAGCGTTTCTGGGTACGAGGGTCCTCTGAGCTGCGCGCCGACAACTGAGCGAGGCCCTTGATCGACGCGAGCGGGTTGTTGAGTTCGTGGGCGAGTTTGGCCCCGATGGTCTCCAACGACTTGAGCCGATCCGTTGCCGCGAGTAGGGCGTCTTGCCGCACGCGTAGCAGTGATTCACGCGAGGACACCAGAGTGTCGCTGAGCTGCGCCACGCCAACGTAGGCCAGCACAAGAGTGATTATCGAGGTGACTGCGGTCATCCCCATGTCGAACGGAGACGGGATCGGCGGCCACGGCCACCCAACGGGAACCCGCGACAGACTGAACACGAGCAACGCAAAGTACGCGGCCATCGTCGTACTCGCTGGACCGCGACCAAACGCAGCGAAGGCCACGACAACCGGCGCCAAGACCAGTGGCAAAAATGGGCTGCGCAGACCACCGCTGAGTGCACACGCGACGGTGAGCGCAGTGAGCGTGATTCGCAACGACCACGCCAACCATCGCTCGCTCACCGGCGTGGCACGCCCGTACCAGGCCTCGATGCAAAACAACGAGAACATCAGGGTGAGACACACGGCAAGCGCGACCACTTGGGACGAGGGAACACCTGCGACCACGAGCATCGTGAGACCCAACACCATGCCGGGCGCAACAATGATCGGCCGCTTGAGCAGGAAAGCGGTCCCCACCGCTCGCAGCTGACTTGGCGCCACCGTCACCGCATGCACTGTACCAACACGTCGCGAAGTGCACCTTCCCAAAAGGGGGCTCAACTGCCCTGCGGCCCCGCCGATCCAATGCCATCGACCGCGACTTCCGTGTCGGCGGGCGCGTACGTTCCGAAGATGAGATCGACGAGCACAAGCACGATGGAAAAGTTCGCGCCAATCCCAACGATCTGACGCGCGTGGTGGATACGGTGGACGTCCGGAGTCGCGAACACCCGGTTGATCCCGTCAAACCTCAGCTTGAGGTTGGCGTGCTGGAACACGACGAACAGCGCGGTGACGTTCATAACCACCAACACCACCTCGACGGGAGCACCCAGGAGCAACATCGGGACGCCGTGCGCGGCTGAGACCCACAAATAGTTGAGCGGATGCAGGCGCGGGCCGTTGAGCGAATACATGCGCTCGGGTTGATGGTGCGTCCGATGAACCGCCCACCACAGGCCAGGCCGGTGGGAGTAGCGGTGCATCGCGTAGCGTAAGAACTCGCCGATCGTGATCCCAGCGACGACTTGAAGCGCCACCGGCCACGACGTCGGCCACAGAGAAACCCCCCGTAGCGTGTCGCCCAGTACGGCGATGAGCGCGACAGTCCCACCAAGCAAGGCGAGGTCGACGCCCCGGTTGACCACGAGCAGGATGAGGTCCGCAGCGTCGGGTCGCCGATTCCACGCCCGGTGCAGCGGGAAGAACCGCTCAAGCACCAGGATCGCCACCACGCTCACCAAGAGCGGTATTCCGGACGCGGCCGGCCGCGGAAGATCGGTGCCAAGGAGCTTCCATGTCCCCACGCTGACCGCCGCCAACATGAACGGTAAGATGAACCAAGTCGCAACACTCGGCGGAGCGACCACGCTGGACGCGAGCGCGGACGACGGTGACTGCGAATGTGTTTCTCCGATCACGCTACCGGATGCTTTCACGTAGCGGGCCACCGGAAAACCTGAGTCTGCGAGCGTGAATATCGGCCTGACGGCGCTGGACTGTAAAGGAATCCGACAGTCTCGCCGGAATTCCGACATCGCGCCTGTCAGACGCCACCGACCGACGCGTACGTTGGTTGAACGTGTCGACGGGAACCATCGTCGGACTTCTCGCCATCGTTCCGGAAGTCACCGTCCGCCAAGACCCGCCACCCGCACCCGGTGGCATGTTTTCGCTACTCGCGGTGCTCTGCGCGCTGTTGATCGCCTTCACGGTCGCGCGCCGAATGCTTCGTGGCAAGCGCGGCTCGACGCTACTGTTCGCCGGAACAGTCAGTGTCGGCAATGCGCTCATGGAGTTCGCAAGCATGCTTCAGCCTGGACGCGCCACCGTGGAGAGTATCGAGAAGGCCGAGTCTCCCGAGCTCAACGAGGCGCACGATGAGGCGATCGGCGATCGGCGGACACCACGGAGCAGACCCGGGGCGGATCGAAGATGAGCACCAGTGTGGTTGCGAGCGTGGTTGCGCACGCCATCGGAGTGCTGTCGTTCGGAATCGCGCGAGCCTGACTCAGCGTGGCTGCCTGCCGAACGATGAAACTCCGTTGCTCGACTCGGCCAGTCCACCGTCCTCCGTAAAAACCGCCTAGAGTGGGGTCAGACCACTTGAGAGGCGGCCATGGAACTTCGTATTGAACAGATACCGCTTGCGCTGGTGCTCCTATCCGGATGCTCCGAGAGCGAGCCCGAGCAGCCTGGCCCGATGACGGGCGCTATCACTGCTGATGGCGGCACCGCGGGCTCAAGTTCAGGGGGCACCGGTGACTCCACAGGGGGCGGCGATACGGCCGCCGTCGACAGCACTGGGGTTTGGACGAATGTTGATCCGTGCGAGGAGGACTGCGACGGCGAATGCATCGACGACGTCTGCTGCCCGCTGCCGCAGTCGTGCGCGGAGGTCTGCTGCGGCGAAGGCGAGGTCTGCTCCTTCCAGCAGTGCGCCGTGCCCGGTCAGGAATGCGTTGATGCCACCGAGTGCCCCGAGGGAAACTACTGCGAGTACTCGCTCGGCGAGCCCGGCGAAGGCAACGGCGAAGGCATGTGCCAGGGAGGGTTTTTGCCCGCGACGGGTCGGTGCCTGCCGGAACCGCCCGAATGTGCGCCCGGCGTCGAGCCCACCGAAGGTGAGGAGCTCGACTGCCTGCCAGAGTGCGAGATCATCCCCCCGGTGAGTTTCAGTCCGGTCCTGAAGTATCACTGGAACCAAGGCGACTCGATGATGGCCCCGATCGTCATCCCCCTGGACGACGACAACTGCGACCTCGTCGTGGACGAACGCGACATCCCGGAGATCGTGTTCTCGACGTTTGCCGGTGGCGACTACAACAACGCAGGGACGCTGCACGCGATCTCGATTGTCGATGGCGCGGTCGTCGACAAGTGGAGCGTCAGTCCCGTGACCGACCAGATTCATCCGGGGCGCTCGATCGCCGGTGGCGACATCGATGGATCAGCCGGTAACGAGATCGTGACCTGCACCAACACGGGCCGAGTTCGTGCCTTTGACCACGATGGCACGGAACTATGGACCTCCGTGGCAGCAGGTGGCTGTTTCATGCCCAGCCTGGCAGACATGGATCAGGACGGGACCGTGGAGGTGATCGTCGAGGCGGCGATCATCGACGGCGCCACCGGAGCGACCGAAGCAACATTCCCATCCCAGTTCTCGGTGGTGGCCTCCGATGTCGACGGCGACGGGCAACTCGAAGTCGTCGGTCCACGGTTTGTCTACAACGCCGATGGCACCATGGTGGCCGACGTTGGGATCTCCGGGCACCACGTGGCGACCGCGGACTTCGACGGTAACGGGACGGCCGAGATTGCGGTCATCGACAACACGACCCACACGCTGTACCTGTGGCGCGTCAACGCAGCGATGCCCAACGGTGCGGAGATCATCCGTCAGGGCATCAACATCAACGGCATGCTCGGCGCGTGCCCCGGTGATGCGGGCGGTGGGCCGCCAACGATCGCTGACTTCAACGGCGACGGCACGCCCGACGTCGGCGTGGCCGCGGGAGTAGGCTACGCGGTCTTTGACGGCGCCGATCTACTCAACCCCGCCATCCTCAACGCCGACACCCTGCTGTGGATCACCCCCGCACAAGACTGCTCCTCCCGCCGCACGGGGTCTTCGGTCTTCGACTTCGACGGCAACGGTAGCGCCGAGGTCGTCTACGGCGACGAGCAATATCTGCGTATCTACGACGGGGCTACGGGAGCCATCGTGCTGCAGGAATGCAATACGACGGGAACCCTAGAGGAGTACCCAGTGGTCGCCGATGTCGACAACGACGGTCATGCGGACATCGTGGTCATCAGCAACAGCTACCACGGTATCTTGTGCCCGGACGACGGCTCGCAGCAGAGCGGCCTGCGGGTATTCGGCGACGACCAGTGGGTGCGCACGCGCAGGATTTGGAATCAGCACGCCTACCACGTGACCAATGTCGACGAAGACGGCTCGATCCCAACCGTGGAAACGCCCAACTGGAGCGTCGAGCGGCTCAACAACTTCCGTCAAAACGTGCAGCCCGAGGGCGAGTTTTCCGCCCCCGACCTGATCGCCACCGTCGTGGGGATCTGCGCGCCTGACGAGTTCGGCGTCATCGCCCGTGTTCGCAACCTTGGGCGCGCAGCCGTGCCTGCGGGCGTACCTGTCGGGTTCTACGAAGGCGATCCTGCCTCTGGCGGCACGTTGCTGGCGACCGAACTGACCACCAAGATCCTGTACCCCGCAGAGGCGCAGGAAATCCAGATCGATCTGCAGGACGCCAGCACCGAGCTCAAGCAGGGTGACATCGAGCTATGGGTCGTTGCCGACGACGGCATGCCAGCTCACTCCTGGGTCGAATGCCGCACCGACAACAACTCAGGGCACGACTTCGTCGGCTGCGACATCGCCGGCTAGATTCGAGCGAACTCCGGCACCGCGTCGCCAATCGGAATCGCGTATTGCATCTTCGATTCGGTGGAACCCTGGAGGTAGTCGGGCCCGTAGATCTCGAGGTCGGCTCCCTGCGTGTGCCACTTGCCCGACTGTGTCAGCCAGGTGGAGTAGATGTAGTTGACCGTGAGGTCCAGCTGATCTGGGTCTCCCCTGTGGTCAAACACTGCGTAGGTCTCGGCTTCCAACTCGAGCGCGACCATGCCGGGCGGAGCCTCGCCCACGTCAGTGACCTCGACCGCAGCCACGTACTCAAGCAAGTCTGAGTCCGAACTCGTGGTGCGGATGACCCCGTAGCCCGTACCCGCTACGAGGTGCGGGATCTCGAGGACGCGCGGGGTGAACTCAGCCCACAGCGGTGGGATCTTGCTCGCGATGTTGTTTTTCTCTGAATCCACCCCGTAGAACCGAGTTTTCATCCCTACGAGCCGCATTCGAGGGCGCTTGGTCATCTGCGGGTCCTGCGAAATGTTCTGGTTGATGTGCTCCAGATACTGCCTGTCAAACTGGACCTTTCGTGGAAACAGATTCTCTCGGCCAAGCTGGCGATACTGGGTCGGGGTCATCGAGAACGCCTTCTTGAACGCCCGACTGAACGCTTCTTGCGACTCGAACCGGGCGGCCACCGCGATGTCCAGGATTCGAAGGTCCGTGGACAGCAGCCGGTCCAGTGCCCTCGCCATCCGCCGCGAGCGAATGTAGGTCTTGAGCGTTTCACCCGTTAGGGCGCGGAAGATTCGCTGGAAATGCCACTGGCTGATACCAGCGTGCGAGGCGACTTCCGCGAGCGAAAGCTCATCGTCAAGGTGCTCCTCGATTTGGTCCACACCTCGCTGGATATGCGTCAGATAGCTCATTGAAGATCGCCGACGAAGCTGTGGATCGCCTGGCCTAGCGCCTCTGCTCGATCTTCTTGGACGTAGTGGCCAGAGTTGTCGAGTTCGATCAACTCGGCATTGGGAAAGTTCTGGTGGGCGAACTGAGCGTATCCCAGCGAGCCGGACTTGCCTGTCATTTGGATCGCCGAGAGCGCGCCGGGAGACACGTCGAAGACGAGCTTTGGGATCTCGGTCTGCATCAAGAACTCTTGATACTCAGCGAAGAAGGCAAACGCCTCCGCGTCTTCCGGAAACGGGAATGCACGGGGTCCGGACGTGAGAAAAACGGCTTCGCGATCCGCCGCGCTCATCCATGGGTAGCGATAGACGTCCATGTCTTGGCGAGACACGCCCGACACCGTGAGTCCAGGAATCCCGTTGACAAAGACATCCTGCTCCCCCGCGAGGCCTTCGCCGACCCCTGGGGTTCGGAGCGCGGTAAGAAACTGCGCAAAATCCTTGGGCATCGACTCCACCCCACCAGGAAATGTGGACCACAGCGTCTCGAACATCGTGATCGAGCGAATGCGTTGCGGAGCCTGGGATGCCCAGTACATGCCTACCGGGCCGCCGAGGTCGTGGACCACCAAATGCACGTCGGTCAGATTCAGCGTCTCGGCGAACGTGCTGAGGTACTCAGCCTGAAACGCGGGCGAATACGCGATGTCGGGCCGATCGGACCGGCCGAATCCGATAAGGTCAACGGCAATGACGCGTTTGTCGGTCAGGTGCGGGATAACATCTCTCCACAAGTAGGTGTGCGTCGGGATCCCATGCACGAGCAGATACGTCTCCCCCGTGGTCTCGCCGGTGTCGATGTAGTGCATGCTCGCGCCCCCTACATCCAGAAACTTCGAACCTCCGACCTCAGCGATGAAGGCCTGGTACGGCGCCGGCCACAGCGCAAGATCCGGGTCAGCATCGCCTTCGGAAGTCGCGATGCTCGTGCTCCCTTCGCCTGAAGACGGCTCCGCGGAAGCGGTCGCTACCCCGCCTGAACCGTCCAGGGTCTGGTCCGCGGTCGTGGAGCCGGTCGATGTTTCGGGCATCTGCGACGGCGTGTCGTTGCTGTGACCACAGCCAATGCTGAGTGCAAGGGCGAGCGAAACGCCGCAGTGGGGGGAGAGCGAGAACAGGGGGTTCATGCGCCATCTCTAGTCGCCAACGAGGCTAAGACTCGTGCATTTTGTGCTTCGCGATCCTGTTTCGGTCGACACCCACGGGCGCGCCGCAGCTGCTCCTCTTACCGCCCACACTGAGCAGACGATGTTCTGCCGGTGGCCTGTCTAAGCGTACGTCGCCGTGGTGAGGGGTGGCCGAACGTAGGAAAAGCTCGCTGTTCGGTTTTAGGCCGCGACGTTCGTTCAGATTGCAGATACGTCCATCTTCTACGAAAACACCTCGGTTCGCGGAACCGACCTCTTGTCGCTATGGCACCCACCAGGCGCCGCCGTTACAGGGGGTGGGACGGTCACACACGGCTCCGCAGGTCAGCGTTGCGGCGTGCTCGATCTTGAGCGACGGAAGAAAAATCCATGGAACGACTCAGAAAGAGGCTTGTCAGGACGATGGCCGCGCGCGCCCAACGAACTATTGTTGGCGCGTTGATGCTCACACCCACGGTAGCGAGCGCCGCCGACGAAGCAGATGACGCGAGCAGTACACAGGACGAAGACAAGTGGATCGATCGCTGGCCACCGACCCGCAACATGGTTGAGCTCGGCGTGTTCGGAGGTCTTGCGCTCCCATCCCCGAAGTTGGAGCTGTTTCAGGCCGATTTGGGCCTACCCGACCAGGGCTTCAAGCCACTTGCGAGGGCCGCGGGGGACTTTGGCGCACGTGCGGCCTTCTTTCCGCTTCGCTTTTTGGGCGCAGAAATCGAAGGGGCGGTGATCCCCGCGCGCACAGACGCCGACCGCGACCGCGCGCTCTTGTGGGCATTCCGCGGTCACGTGATAGCTCAGCTGCCGCTATGGAGTGTGACGCCCTTCGTGTTGGCCGGTCCGTCGGTTCTGGGCGTGTCGTCCGCGCGCTCGGCCCTGGGTAAGGATGTCGACCTGGGCATGCACTTTGGTGCAGGCGTCAAGATCTACATTAACCGGTTCATCGCGCTGCGGTTTGACGTTCGCGACACCCTGACGGCCAAACGCGGGGTTTCCGATGGCGTTGGGAACACCATCGAGCTTCTCGCGGGCATTTCAATCACGCTCAACCGAAGTCAAGCCAAGCGTCCTCGCGACCGCGACAAAGACGGCATCCTGGACCGGGACGATGAGTGCGTCGACGTGCCTGGTGTCCCCGAAAACCAGGGCTGCCCGCTCGGCGACCGCGACAACGACGGGATCCTGGACGTGGACGACACGTGCCCTGACACGCCTGGCGTGGAGGAATACGACGGCTGCCCAATCCCCGATACCGACGGCGACGGGCTGCTCGACCCGGACGACCAGTGCGTGGAGGAACCGGAGAGCGATAATGGCTACCAGGACAGCGACGGCTGCCCCGACGAGGTCCCAGACGAGTTGAAGGACTTTACGGGCGTTATCGAGGGGATCTTTTTCGACACCAACAAAGAAACGATCAAGGCCTCATCGCGAAAGGAACTCGACCACGCGGTCGATGTTCTCACACGATTCCCTACCGTTCGCGTGGAGATTTCAGGTCATACAGACGACCGCGGCAGCGACGAGTACAATATGGACCTGTCGACTCGGCGTGCCGATGCCGTACGGGCCTACCTCGTGGACCGCGGCGTCGAATCGGATCGACTGTCGGCGCGCGGTGTCGGCGAAGAGTCGCCGCGTGCCACCAACGAAACCAGTGCCGGACGCGCAAAAAACCGGCGCATCGAGTTCAAACTTCTCTCCAACTAAGGTGAACCAGCGATGAACAATCATAACCTGCGAACTGTGTTGACCTTGGCCGGGAGCGTCTGGTTTGGGGGTTGTGCGGACCCCTGCGTCGACGATGGCCTGCTACAAAAAGAAGGGGACCCGGAAACGTGCGCCGCGAAGGCCTCACTGGGGGGGACCGCGGACGGCACGGGGGGGACCATGACGGCGGACCCAACCGGGGGCGGCAGAGGCAACTGTGACAACGGCGTTCGAGACGGGGATGAGACCGACGTCGACTGTGGCGGCTCGTGTGACGCCAAGTGCGGCACGGGCGAAGGCTGCGGCGGAAACACAGACTGCCAATCGGGGAGCTGCGACACCGGAGCCGAGACCTGCGACCCGGGGGATGGCGCCTGCAGTGACAGCACCCAGAACCAAGACGAGACCGACGTCGACTGTGGTGGCGTGTGCGGCGCGAGCTGCGAGATCGGCGAAGGTTGCGGGGACGACCAAGACTGCGTCTCCGACTACTGCGGCGCGAGCAACGTCTGCGACCCGAACCCGGAGTGGTGCGCCGACGAAGATGGCGATGGCGCCGGGGACCCCGAGCAATGCGTGACTGTGGGTGAGGACGACGACCCCCCCGAAGGCTACGTTAACAACGACGGGGACTGTGACGATGCGAGTGCGGCTGTCTTTCCTGGGGCGGCACCCAACGACAGCCTCACCGACTGCATGGAGGACAAAGACGACGACGACTGGGGTGACGACACTCCTGCGGGCATGAGTACCGTCGCGGGCACGGACTGCGACGACGACTCGCTCAGTGCGGGCGACACATTCCCAGGGGCGGCGCCCAACGACGATGCGCGCGCATGCATGAAGGACGCAGACGGTGACGACTGGGGCGACAGCGATCCGCCTTCCGGAGGGACGGCAGGTACGGATTGCGACGATGGCGATGTGTCGGTGCCACCGAGTTGTTTGACCGTGGAGGTGACCGCACTTCCGGTCAACATCACGTTGGGCGAGACATCGGATCTACTGGCGACGCCCTCGCTCGGCGACGGCAACTACACGTTCGGGTGGGATCCCGCAGCCTCCCTGGACGATGGGTTGGCTGCCGACCCAGACGCCACGCCGTCGCAGTCGACCACATACGACGTGATGGTTAGCGATGGCAACGGCGACCAAGCGACCGGATCGGTCACGGTGCATGTGACCGATGCGCCACTGGTCCTCAACGAATGCGAGGAAGTCAGCCTCGGCATCGACATCGACGGCAATCCAACGCCAGTCTGGTCGTACAGCAACAACGACCAGCAGGCCTGCGAGACTGCCAACGGAGATCCCACGGCGCTCATCTGCGGGGTCGAGCTCGACAACGCGATCTTCCGCTCGAACTTCGAAGTCCAGGAAGACACCGACAACGACCACATCGGTTTTGTCTGGGGCTATCAAGATACCCAGCACTTCTACCTGCTGACCTGGAAGTCGGAGGCGCAGACATTCACAGACTGCGGGGTCGATGTCCCGGCCGGGGTTGTGATCAAGGTTGTCGACGCCGCAGCGCCCTTGCAGTGCGAAGACCTGCTGGACGATACCGACACGCCGAACTCGACCGTGCTCGCGTTGCCCGCCGCGTTCTACGACCAGGGCTGGAACCCCAACGAGGAGTACATTTTCGAGCTGGAACAGACCCCGATGGGCTTCACCGTTCGGATCATCGTCGAGGCGGACGACACGGAGCTGGCCGAGCAGACGTTCAACGACACCACGTACCCGTCCGGCCGGTTCGGTGTGTACACCTACTCCCAGTCCAGCAGCTGCTTCTGGGACGTGTTTACCGAAGGCCTGTAGGCCCCTGACGACGATCTCCAATGCGCGCCGAGGCCGGTTTGCGGTCCGGGATCGTCGAATTTCGGGTCACCCGTCAGATTCTTAGGACCCGCAACGAAAGAGCACCTGTGGCAATGTCGGTCCGCCGTGACCGGCGTCGGTGCTATTTCGGTGCGAGAGTTTCACCACAGGCAGCGAGGGTCATCCTCGACGCGGCATGCCGTACCGGCTTGGCGACTGTGCATCGCACTGGCGACCGCGTGTCCCGGTGCATGCGACGAGCCAGTGGATGCGGACTCACCCGCGGACGACGAGGCAGCGATTCTCAGCGTTGCGGGGGCGGACCGCGACGACCTCGAGCCGATCTTGTGGTCCGGGTGCACTGCGATGGTCGACCACTCGCAGTGCGAGTTGGACAGCGGCCCCATCACCGTTTGGATCCCGGGAGCCTCGGCGGGGTGGCAATGGACCATCGACGGGGTCCAGATTCAGCCTTCCACCGTGACACCGACTGCAACGGGGACGCGGATCGTGCTTACGGATCTCGCCGACGCCGAGCGCACTCGCGAACTTGAGCTTCGCGATGGAGATGGAGATGGCGACGGAGAGCCTGTGTGGCACCTGGAGATGCGGCCGTACCTCCTGGCCGCCTCTCGGTTCGAGTACGGGAAGCAGCGCGACCGCGCGCTAGCTTCGGACGACGTCGATCTCCGCCGCGCGTTTGCCCGCGAGCTGCTGGTCGACCTCGACGCGCGACCGCCTATCGAACAACTGGCGCGACTTGGTGACGCCCGTAGGCTGAACTTCGATCAGCACGACTACCAGGCCTCCGCGCTGGTTATCGAGCCGTTGCTCGACCGCATTGTCGAAGTGGCCGGGTCCCTAGATCGGTGGGGCGAGCAATGCGAGGCCGCAAGCGTCGGCCTGTATTTCGGGACCTTCGACCTCAAGATTGATCGCGCTGAGCATTGGCTGCAATGGGAGCAGCCCTGTCGGCTCAGGGCGCCGCGCTGGGGGCTTGAGGTGGATACTATGGCCGGCACGTTCTCGCTGCGGCGGGGTTGGTACGCCGACGCCGCCCTACGTTTGACTCGCGCTCGCGAAGTCGGAGAACAACTGGGGTCCCCGCTCGCTGCAATGGCGTCCACGAGGTACGCTGAGCTGCTGGTGCGGACCGGACGGTGGACGGAAGCCCGCCGTGCGATCACGGCACTCGAAGCAGGCGCACCTGGTCCGTGCGCGCGGGCAGCCGTCGACGGCACGGTCGGGTACTTTCGACTGCTTGCACGTCAGCGAGGCGATGCCGACCTGGGTGACCCTCGCCCAGTCTTGCTCAACGCGCTGGCGAAACACGAGGTCGGCGGCCCGTGCCACCGCGTGGACCTACGCAATCACGACCTCATCAAGCTCGGGCTTGCGGCCGCTCTGCGAGGCGACATGGCGGAAGTCAGTGATCGCTTGGCCGCGATCGATCCTGCGACCCTGACCGGAAAATACCCGCTGCAGTACGACGAGTTGAGGGCACGAGGCGCCATCGCGGCGAAGAATCCACGCGACGCGCGGGAGGCATTGGCGTCGATGGCAGACAAGGTCCGTCCCGACGTCCAGCGTGATGCGGGGTGGCGACTCCACATGTTGTATGCGGCGCTGGCGAAGCAAGAGGGCGACGTTGCGGCCGAAATAGCCGCGTACCGCGACGCGGAGGCGGTCATTGAAGATTTCCGGGATGGGGTCGAGTCAGGGGCGATCCGCGAACGGTGGCTCGCCAGCTACCACAAGAGTGCCCTTCGCTTAGTCGACCGGCTGGTGGAGCTCGGCGAGCTCGACAATGCGGCGTGCGCAGCCCGGACGGCCAGGACCCGCGCGCTGGCGATCAACAACAACGTCGCTGGTCGGTCTTGGGTCAGCGGACCTCAGACCGAACCGTGCTCCCGCACGTGGGCTCGAAGACCCAACGAGCTGGTACTACTACTGGTCCCCGCCCTCGACGGCACGTGGCGGGTGTTCGAGATCCAAGACGAGGTCGTACAGAGCGTTCGGACCGTGCAAACGCTCCCGGGGTCGGCGACCGACGACGACGGGTGGTGGGACCAGTGGACGCCAGCGTTACGGCGCGTCGACAACGTACGGATCTTGGCGAGTGAGGGAGCATTCTCCGTGCCGTTCCATGAGCTAGAGTGGGAGGGTGTACCGCTGGCAAGCCGCCGTGCCGTCGTCTACGGACTGGACGCAGACCCGCTCCCGGCCCCGTCTTTGGTCGAGGCGACCGCCGCAGTCGTATTCGCCAATGTCGTCCCGCTACGGGAGCTAGACCGGTACGCCGACGACGTTGCGGAGGTACGCACAACACTCGCTACCGCGGGCTGGCGAGTGCAGTTAGAAACCGGGCTAGATCGCGACGGACTGCGGGCTACGTTACCTTCGGTCTCGCTACTGCACTTCTATGGCCACGGAGCGCGACATCGGCCGGGACCCGGATTTGCATCGTTCCCAACGGACGATGTTGGCACCACATCGTTGCTACTGGGGGCGCAGACTCACCTCAATGTCGAGGACATTGCGAGCCTCGCGGCTGTCCCCCGCTGGGCGGTCCTGCTCGGATGTCAGCTCGGCTTCGCGGACCGACGCGGTTGGAGTGGGGGCCTCAACTTGGCCCACGCCTTCCTTTTGGCCGGGTCTCACCAGGTCATTGCCTCGACCGAGCCGCTGGACGCCGCGGCCGCCGCGACGCTCGGCCCCCTACTCTACCCCCAGCAGACACCAGACGACGGGGTCGCACCCGCCTTGGACTTATCGGTATTGCTGCAACGTGCGTGGGCCGATCACCTGACTACCCAGACCGAACCACCGCGATGGCGTGCACTCCGCGTGTGGAGTCGCTAGTCTCACAAACCCCGACCACCATGGACATCAAGTACCTTCGATCTCTCGCGTTGTTTTCGGTCGTTTCTCCGAGCGCTTGTTCGGCGGCTCCAGACGAAGACGTGGACGATCACCAATGGCGTTCGCCGGACGCAGGGGACGAAGTGGACGAACTCGAAGGGGCCGGGAGGGGTGGAAGCTGCGGCACATGCCCCAGCTGCGGCTTCTGGTCACCCGGTCCTAGGGCTGTCGGATTTATGCTGGGCTTCGGACTTGTGAAACGACTGGCGTCACAACGCGGCGTTTCTTTCAAGGGCGACGTCTTTTTCAAGGGCGACGTCACCCTGAACTCCGAAGAAAGACTCGAGGTGAACTTCCACCTGTCGGAGATGGCGCGGTGGAACGACGGATACCGACACTGGTCCGATCTTAGTAGCGCTATCAAAAAGACAACAAACGACGGTGTAACGACCACAGAGAGCCTCGAGAGTGCATCCATCGAAGAGCTGGACGCGCTGAGTGTCGAACTCGCCACCAGCTCGGCGGTGTTGTGGGCCGTCGTCCAGGGCAGGGACAACATCCCCATCGAGATTGAGCAAATCGACGACCCCAACCTAATCTTCCCGTGCGACGGCCCCGGCTAGCGCGTTCAATACGCAACGAAGTCCAGGGAGCTAAGCACCGCCAAGCAAGCGAGCTTGGATCGGTCGGGTACAGGCAGCGGAGCCACCGCGATCTCGACAATCGCATCGACTTCTTCCGGGGACGGATCGCGCCCATACGCAGCTCGCATCAAGGCGGAGGGGTCTGCCGCCAGGTCGGGGTACTTGGAAGTCAGCAGCTGAGAGTTACAGATCGGCGCCAGCGCCCGGACCCAGTGGTACATACGGTCGGCGGTCCAGCGCAGATCCGGTGCCGCCTGTTGCGAGTAGTCGTGGTCTCCTAGCAAAATCCGGAGCTGAAACGCCGTGTCGAACACGGGGTTATCAACGCTGACCCCGACGACCAGCGCGAGGTTCGTCATGCGCACCGGGAACGGCAGGAGCGTCACCTCATCGTTGGGTAGTTCGAAGGGAGCCTCGGGCTCAGGAGATTCGCCCGCCGAATCCTCGGAGCTGTCCGCACCGTCGTTGTTGGTGTCGGTGTCTTCGTTGGCGTCGTCGTTGGCAGCCGCACTCGTTGCCGGCATCGTGGTGACCGGCGTCTCCCCACCCGAACCCACATCCTGCCCCGGACGCCCTGCGGGATTGTCCCCGCACGCAGTCCCGAGCAATGGCGCGACTGCGGCCATCACCACGACACTTGCGTTCATCGCTATCAGTCTCTTTTTCATGGGCGGCTTTCGGTTCTAGATCGTGAGCATGAAGTCCAACGGCTGGTAGTCCGCCACATCGGGGTACTGCTGAACCGTCGTGTCCGGGACCTCGAGCGCCTTCATCACCGTCCGCCACGCGTGGGCGCCGTTGAGTCGGTCGTTGCTGATAATCGGCGGTGCGAGTTGGCCGGTCGCGGGGTCGGGGAGACGATAGTTGTACGCGTGGCCGTTCCCGAGCAGCCCCTCGACGCCGACATCACCGTAGTAGCCGCCCTTGACGTTGCGACCGCACAAGATCAGCGTGTTCTTGCCGCTGTTGCCGTACGAGTTGCCGGCTGGCGAGCGACCGCCGTCCGAAGAGTAGATGGCTATCACCGTCTGGTCGTAGATCTGCGCGGCCTTGAGACGCTGGATCAGTCGAGCAAGGGGGTAG
Source organism: Nannocystaceae bacterium (assembly GCA_016763875.1). GTDB lineage: Bacteria > Myxococcota_A > Polyangia > Nannocystales > Nannocystaceae > JAESSZ01. The sequence continues at coordinate 896 of JAESSZ010000992.1, read as the reverse complement.
GCAAACTGCCGAGCCATGACCCCAACAACCGTCTCATCACGCGTCTCGTGAACGTCGAGGTAGTCCCACTCAATCGCAACGGTGCGAGTAATGTTGTGAGTGAAGAGTTTCTCTGTCCAGGCGACGGCCTCCCAGATCTCAGCCTTGAGGTTCGCGCCTACCTGCGGAGGTACATCTGCCGACCAAAAGTCGACATCCTCTTGGGTCAGCGGCAGACTGACGACGTTCGTATTACCTTCGGAGTAAAAGCGACCTACGGCTTCGACCAAGTTCGACTCGTGTTTGATCCGGGCCTGGTCCGAGAATCCGTAGCGAGCAAAAAACCCCGAGTCCACGCGCTCCATGGCATTGGCGACAAGCTCGGCTTCCTGCGGGGTTGCCAGCGCGTTGAGGTCCTCGACCGTTTCCGGGAACGATTGAAACAGCGACGCGCTGGACTGGACGCGATCAAGTTCCGCCGCGGCATCTCCGGCCCCGTAGTGGCAGACCGTGTGCGAGCGCGAAATGAACTTCATCGCGACGCCATTGCGGATTCCTGGCGTGAGCTGCTTCTGGGTAAGGTTGTGAACCGATGCGGGCGTTGCCGTTGAGGAGTAGAAGTAGTCGTTGCCCCCCTCGGTGAAGCCAGGCTCGCCCTCCCATACGGCTTTCTTGGGGTCTGCCTCGTCCGGAACGAGCTTCGTACGACCCGGTGATCGCATCGCGTTGACCGACTCGTGCCCGTGGATCGCACCAACGCACAACTCGTTGAGCTCCATCACCGCGATCTGGTCGAGGTGAGGTGCAAGCACCTGCGAGTCTGGGGTCAGGTAGAAGTTTCCGGGATGCTGCGTCAGAGCGCCCTGCCCGTGGAACAGCGTGCATTGGTTACCACCCGGACCAGAGATGAGGTTTTC
>JAESSZ010000991.1 GCA_016763875.1 Nannocystaceae bacterium | reverse complement strand
TGGAGCGGTCGATGCTCGACCGCGACGATCAACGCAACCGTCGTCGCCAACACGGCGCACCGCGACGTCTCCAATTCACGCGTTAACGTCCGGTCGGCCTGCGTCACGGCCAACGTCAGCCGCCACGCGTCCCCAGCCCGAACAATCGCGCCGCGCACGACGACGACCCCCTCCGCCGCCACCCGGACCGTGGTCGTCACGAGGGCCTGAAGTTCGCGGAGCACGTCGTCGTCGGTCGGGCACCCCGCGGGGCTGTCCCACTGGAGTTCCACCGTCAACGCCTCGCCTGGTCCAACCGGCGACTGGGGTACTTGCGTGCCCAGGAGCAGTCGCAGGATGAGTCCGCTCCAAACCATCGCCCGTCACGCACAGTCGTACAACAACCTGCCCGTCCGCGTGTAGCGTGGCTTGCGGTGGAGCGCAGCGAGTCGATGGGGGTTGGCGTCGCCCGCAATTCGACACCGCCGGGGGCGGGGCTCCTAGGGTGGCGGGGCCCGCAGTAGCCTGCGCGAGATGTCGGACGACAAGCCCCTCGGGCAAACGGCCAGACAGCGCTTACCCCCCCTCTCACAGCAACCTAAGTAGCGGAGGTGCACAGGAATCGAACTTGCAAAACAGTTGGCGGACTTTCCCGATGGCGTACGTAACTGCCTGTGAGCCATGATGACGAGACCGAACCGCTCCCTTCCCGTACGGCGCAACCTCTCCTCCGTACTCACCTACGGATCCACCCCGTTGCTCGCGATAGCGCTGCTCGGCTGTTTTTCGGCCAGTGGCGGGAACCCGGACAGCGGGCCGGGGACAGACTCTGGCGACGCGGACACGAGCGCGACCCAAGGCGGCGCAACCGCACCCACCAGCTCAGCCAGCGGATCCGACAACGTCGACGACTCCAGTGGGATGACCACATCGGACGGGCCAGACGACGGACCAGACGGCGGACCAGACGACGGACCAGACGACGGACCAGGCGAGTCTAGCGACACAACGACGGGTGATGGGCAAGACGACAGCGCGACGGACGAGAGCACATCCGACGGGGCGGTCGCGGAGTGCGGCAATGGTGTGCTCGACGACGACGAGGTCTGTGACGACGGCAACCTCAACGAGCTGGATGCGTGCACATTGACTTGCGAGGAGCAGTACGCCTCAGGCAATGACTTCCCGTGCCCAGCTGACCTCGCCGAACACTGCGCCTACTTCGCCGCACAGTGCCGCTTGACCGAGAACGGCGAGGAGTCGATCTGCTACTGGGCCGATTCTACGGCCGCGCCTGCGTGCGACGACACGCCCGGAATCTGGACGCCGTCCGACAGCGGCTACGCGATGGCTCACCCTGAGATGTTCTTCCCTGGGAACGGCGCGTGCATCACAGAAGCGCCGAACCTTGAGTGCAGCGGGGCAAACGCCACCACGTGCGACAATGCAGGCGCTGCGCTGTGCCTTCAGAGTCTGCAACCGGACGGCCTGGGCACGACGGGGCCGGATATCTGCTGGTGGGATGTCAACGAGGGTGCATGCGCAGGCGCGGGTGGCGTCTGGACTACGCCCGCCTCGGGCTTTGCCCAAGGTCACCCCAACGCGCTGCCCGCAGGTGCCGCAGCGTGCATCACTCAGGTGACGAACCTGTAGCCGTCCGCGCGTTCATCTGGACCGCGAAGCGGTCGGCAGGACGATGAAGCACAGTGCCAATCGTGGAGCGGAGGTAGGCGTCGGCGGTCCAGCCCCATCAAGAAGCGTCGTTGCCCACATGCGACAACCACGGCGGTACCCGGGCGTGCTCCGTGGACGTCGCCGACTACCCGTCTAAGTTGAGAAAGCTGAGCTGGCCGCGAGGGGCTTGGCTCGCGGCGGTGGGCATGAGTCGCCCTCCGACCGCAGGCAGACCGACCCGGCGGCCGGTCAGGCCGGCACTCGACCGCGTTGCCGTCCCCATGCCAAGCGCGGCCAGACGCCTATCGACAACTCAACCGTTGTCGTGGCGGGTACTCGACCAGGCGCCTGACGCGGCATCTCGTGAAGGATGCCAGTGCGACCGGCCATCTAGATTGTAGATGACACCTCGGTGGCACGCTTTCGGCGGCAGTTTTCCCGGGCGTGGTCCGGGTCTGCTGCGATACAGTCTCGGCAGTTGCCTCAATCGGCAGCGGCCCGCGGTGCTCGCGTTGCTCCTCGGCTCGCTGGCCTGCGGAGACGATGGTGGTGCAGCCTCGGAGGCTGGCTCCGACCCGGGTACGGGGGCGGATGGCGACGCTACGCACAGCACGTCATCTGCAGACTATGGTGACGACGTTGGTCCGATTCCCGACGCGGGGTCCTCGACGATCGACGAGCCCGAGGAGGTTGAGCTCCGCGGCGACTGCCCGAGCATTGATCGCGTTGGGGGCTTTTTGGTCACGTCTGACGCCACCGCCTCGGCGGTGAGCGGCGACGCAGCCGACATCCCCAATCCGGTCGCGGCGCAACAGGAGGTTATGGCCGACGGGCCATGTCGACTCCTGCAGCCGATCCAACCGTTCTGCGATCCCCCTTGCGGGGGCGGTGAGTTGTGCAGCCCCCAAGAAGTCTGCATTACCGCGCCGTCGAGCCAGAACTTGGGCACGGTGTGGATCCTCGGCCTCCTCAGTGAGGTGCAGATGGAGGCGGTCGAGCCAGGAAACAACTACTTCGACACAATGCTCCCCTTCCCTGGATTCGAACCGGGCAACGTTGTGCAACTGGTCTCGGGCGATGGGTACTACGGAGAGCTCTCTCTGTACGGCATCGGTTCTGAGGCGCTGAGCGGCGTGGCAGACCTCCCGATCTCGGAGACGGAGGCGCTCACCGTCGTGTGGGACGCCCCAACCGAGGAATCGTATGCAACGGTGCGCTTCACTCTGAGCATCGACCAACATGGTGTCACGCCCGTTCAGGCGATCTGCGACTTCGAGGACACGGGTACAGGGACGGTCTCGCCAGAGATGATCGCGGCCATCCGCGCCGCTGGGATCTCCGGGTTCCCAAATGCCACGTTGTCCCGCCGCACCGTCGACTCGACCGATGTATCCGGCGGGTGCATTGACTTCGTCGTCGCATCGCGACGCAAGCCAGAGATCACCGTGCAAGGCCACACGGCTTGTCTTGCTCCCACGCAATGCCCGGACGGCCAGACCTGCAATATTGAGATTCAGACATGCGTTCCCAAATAGTCCAGTGCCCCCTTCTTGTCGCCCTTGCCATCCCATTGTCGGTCGGGTGCAGCAACGACGGTGGAGCCGCGGAACCGAGCGGTAGTACCGCTACAGGCGGCGACTCCGGGGACGTTCCCCTGGAAGGTGACAGCACCACGGGGCAGTCGCCTCCGCCCGGTGACAGCTCGACGACAGCGGACGCCAGCACCGAAACACCCACCACGGGCGACGAAGGCGGCACCACCCTCGAGCCGGGCTCGTCGGATGGGGACGAATCGTCCTCTGGGAAAGCGATGCCTTCGGTCGACTGCGACATGGTGCCCGCCCTCCCCGCAACCGACATGGTGGTCTTGAACAACATCCCGACCAGCGAGGACTTCACGTTCGACGCGGAGGGCAACATCCTGGGCGTTTCTATCGACACCCAAGGGTTACACCGCACCACCTACAACGGGGAAACGACGATGATCGTCCCCAATGTCTCGTCATTTGGGCGCGGGATCCGGGTCTTGGACAACGGCGACTACCTGGTCATCGCACCGGGAAATGGCCTGCGGCGGATCACGCCCGAGGGCAGCAATACACTCGTCCTGAGTCTCCCGGACGAGGCCAACGGGCTCGCAATACACCCCAATGGGATCGCCTATTTCACCAGTGGCAACGGCCAGCTTCGCAGCTTCGACCTCGATACCGGAGACGTCGCCGTTCTCGACGAGTTTGGCAGCCTCGACGGCATTGTGTTCAATCTCGATTACAGCAAGCTCTACTACAACAACGAGTTTGGGACCATCAAGCAGCTTGCCTTTGATGACGAGGGGCAACCCACAGGCACGCCGTCGAACTTCGTGACCATCGCGGTTGAGGACATCCTCGATGGAATGGCCGTCGATGAATGCGACAATCTCTACGTGATCGAAATGTCGGGAACGGTCTGGCGTGTCAGCCCCGATGGCATGATTGAGACGGCCGCTTCCCTGCCGGCCGACATACTCTCTCTCTATTCGGCGCTGAACTTCGGGAGTGGCGTTGGCGGCTGGGAAGCCGACCACCTGTACATCATGAGCCTCTTCGGCGGGATGGTCGAGGTCGACATGGGCGTCCAAGGCAAGCCGCTGCCGCACCTTCCGTAGGCTCGTGTCCCGCGC
>JAESSZ010000990.1 GCA_016763875.1 Nannocystaceae bacterium | reverse complement strand
AGAGCGCAGAAGCTATCGCAGCGTTGCGCGACCGCGACGACGAGCGCTACATCCTGTGGCGCAGCAAGGCGCACGAAAAACGCTACACACCCCCCGCGTGCGGAACGGATTATCGAGGTCCGCTTCGTGGTCGCGACCGGTTAGCAGACCGCTAAAACAACGAGACCTGCCGCCCGGCTATCGCACCGAAGGACAACCCGAGTGTCTGCAGGATCGGGTCCACCGCTGGCGCGACCTGCCGCTCGAAGTAGTGTTCGTAGTCCGGTGGTGGGACTGTGTCCTCGACCGGTTCCGGACCACGGGTCGTGATGACGTAGCGAATCCATCGGCCGGGTCGACGGGCTTTCCTGGCGGCCCGGACATGCGGCGGTACGTTGACCGTGTACTCCGACAGTTCGCGACGAAGACGCTTGCGATACACGAGTTCTTCGTCGAGCTGCCCAGCTCGCAACTTTGCCGCGACCTCTTGAAGGTAGCGGGTCACATCCTCCCCGACGAAGACCCGACGAAACACTTCTCGCTGCACCCGCCGTGCGTTCGGGGTCCAGTCGGATCGGACCGCTTCCAAGCCAACGATCCGCACGTGCGGCTCACCGTCGCGTCCCTCGACAAGTCCCGCGTAGCGCTTCTTGCTACCCTTGGACGAGCCCCGGATCGTCGGCATGAAAAACCGTCGGTACAGCAGCTCGAACTCGATCTCCAGCTCCGACTTGACGCCAAGCGTCGTGCTCAACCGTTCGTCCCAAAACTGGTTGAGCGCCTTGGCTAACGCCTCGCCGGTTCGCGTGGCCTCTTGATGGTCCACGCTGGCGCCCAGTGCGACGAACACAGAGTCGGTATCCCCGTATATGACTTCCAGCCCGCGCCGCTCCAGCTCGTCACGGGTCACCGAAAGAATCTCGTGCCCACGCAGGGTGATACTGGAAGCCAGACGAGGGTCGAAAAAACGACAACCCTGGGAGCCCAACACTCCGTAGAACGAGTTCATGATGATCTTGATCGCGGTCGAAAGCGGCGCGTCGGACTGCCGTTTCGCCTCGTCACGCGCCTGCCAAAGCTCGGCGATGAGGTCGGGCAAGATGTGTCGAGTGCGCGAAAACATGGCGCCCTCGAACCCCGGCACCGACTCGTCCGCGGGGCCGCGAAGGCCACAGTGCAACCCCAGCGGATCGATCAGGAACGTGCGAATGATGCTCGGGTACAGACTCTTGAAGTCCAGCACCAGCACGTTGTCGTGCATGCCCGGTGTCGACTCCAGTACGTAACCACCCGGCGACAGCTCGCCCTCGCCCATCGCCCCCACGTCGGGCGCGACCCGACCTTGGCGATGGAGCTTGGGCAGGTACAGATTGTCGAACGACGCCGCCGATCCACCCACGCGGGACACGTCGAGCCCGGTGAGTTCGGCGCGTCGAAACGCAAAGTCCAACAAATGGGCCTTTTCGAAGATCTCGGCGACGAGTCGGCAGTCTTCGACGTTGTAGGTCACCAACGCATCGGGGTCCTCGCGGTACATGCGAGCGATCTCATCGACCTTGTCGACAGTGGCATCGATGACCTTCGAGCGCCCCAAGAGTTCGGTCGCAACTGCTTGCAACGAGAAATCCTCAAACGCCCATGTCGCGGCCTTCATGGTGTCGATGCCGTCGATGACCGCACGCCCAGGGAGTCGCGCAAATGCCCTCTGCCCCGCCAGAACCGTCGCCCGCTCGGTCCCGCGGCCCATCGCGAACTCAACGCCCAGGTGCGTGCAGCGGCGGTGCAGGACCGACAGATCGAACCCCGTCACGTTCCACCCGATGAGCACGTCGGGGTCCAGTTCACGCAAGCGCCGGAAGAACGCCTCCAGCAGCGCGGCCTCGTCATCAGCGAGGTAGACGGACCCCGGAAACACGGTTGGTGGTTGTCGCCATTCGCTGTCCCGAAGCAGGAATACGTCGACCTGCTCGTGCCGGGTGATGGCGATCGAAACCACGCGTGTCTCTGGCTCAAGCGTTTCGATATCGAGCGAGGCGACTCGCAGCTCGCGCAGCAGCGACGGCGATGGCGTGCCCTAGGTCAGCTTGGGCGCCATGAACTCGAGGTATCCATCGCGTTGCACCGACGGTCCCACCACTGTGGCCGTCGAAGTCACGAAACGCTCCATCAGGTAGCGGTCGTGCGGTTTGATGTCGGACTCAAGCAGCTGGCCGCCCTGCCCTCGCACGTCGTCGCGGGCACCCAGCAAGTCGGCCTGTGTACGAAAGTACAAGGCGTCGACGGGCACCCCAGCGAATGTCGTCAGAGCCACGGTCTTGCGCGACACCCCGCGCTCGCGGGTGAGTGTCTGGCCGCGCTCGATGAACGCGACCGCCCGCTGACGGGGGATGCACACGCGCACGGGACCCCGCTGCGAAGCCCCCCACAACGTCAGTTGCACGCCCTGACTCGTATCGCGCCACTGCCGGGTCAGCAGTAGGATATCGAGCCCGTCGGGGATGGATGGCACCGTGGGCATCGGGTCACGCCGAGGTTAGCAGCGGGGTCGCAACGCCGCGATCTGGGCGCTCGCTTCAATTCCGGCGGACTTCTGATGGATTCACGCCCGCGATACCATCCACGATTGAACATGCGATTGTCGACGAAACGAGCGGTTTGGGTGGTGTTGGGCGGAACTCTGCTGTGGTCGGCCGACGGGGTCGCACACGCGGGCGGTGGCCCGATGTTCGAGCACCAAGACGGTATCTTCGGCACGCAACCCTGCGGCGGTGGCGGCTGCTACACGCGGTACCTCCGTGTGGCCGACCTCGACGGCGATGGTGACCTCGACATCGTCATCCCGAACTCTGGCGGCGCAACGCAACCGCTGGTCATCTATGAGAACGACGGCAGCGGTGGCTTCGCCGACGTTTCGGACAGTGCGGTCGATGACTTCGTCGGCAACGTGCGCCAGATCGGGATCGGTGACATCGACGGCGACGGCGACCTCGACATCTACGCGCCCGCCGGCAACGGCGGCGACGCGGCACTGTTCATCAACAACGGCAGTGGCGTGTTCACCGAGGAGGCGGGAATACGACTCCCCGATCAACCGTTCGGCGCGGGTTCCGCGCGAATGGGGGACCTCGACGACGACGGTGATCTGGATCTCATCATCGCCGACACCTTCAACTCAGGCAGCGTGGTCGTGTACGAGAACGATGGCGACGGCACGTTCTCGGTGTTGGTCAACGCCGTTGCGTTCGACGTCGGCGGCGATATCAACGACATCGATCTGCTCGACGTTGACCGCGATTTCGACCTTGACCTCATGACCAATCAGCACGGGGGTGCCAATCGTATCTGGATCAACGACGGCAGCGGGATCTTCGCGGCCAGCGAATTTTCTTCAGCGGGCGGCCTCCACTATGGTCCAGGCGTCTGCGATGTGGACGGCGACGGCGACCTCGACATTTGGATCGACAACCAGGGCCCGAACTACACGGAGCGCCTGTGGACCAACGACGGCGACGGCAACTTTACGGATGTCACCGTCGAACAAGTCATGGGCAACCCAAACTCCGACGATAACGGGATCGTCTGCGTGGACATCGACAATGACGGCGATATGGATGCCGTGGTTGCCTCGCTGAGCACCGCGGAGAGGCTGTTGGTCAATGATGGCGACGGCAACTTCACCTACCAAAGCGGAGCATTCGAGGGGCCCGTCGACTCAAGCCTGTGGGCCGAAATGGGAGACCTCAACGGCGATGGCCGACTGGACATCGTCACCGGGCAGGGCGAGTCGGGGTCGTTCATCAACCGCGTGCATTTCGGCACCTCACTCGTGCCTGTGGACACCACTGCACCGCGGATCATCCTCGTGGAGGATGCACCCGTCGGCACGTTGCAAGACGGGGAGGTCGCGGTGACGCACTACGCGGTCAGCGACAACGCGTTGAGCGACATGGGGCCACGTCTGGGCTCCGCGTACGCCGAAGTCGATCCGGACGGCGCGGGCCTCGTCGTACCCGCGATGTTCATGGGCGGAGACTTGTTCCGCGTGCAGCTTCCCAGCGAAGGCGTCTCTGGCACCGTGACCTATCGTCTGTGCGCCGAAGACCGGCACGGCAACGCCGCGTGCAGCGACGCGATGGCGTACGAGGTCACCGACGACGGCGGCACGGGCGATGACACCGCTGGCGATACCGCTGGCGATACCGCTGGCGATACTGCTGGCGATACCGCCGACGCCACGGGCAACGCCGACACGACGGGAAGCGCCGCGGACGACTCCAGCGGGGATCCAGACGACGGCGGCATGGACAACGTCACGACCGCTGGCAACGGCAGCGGCGCCGACAGCAGCGGGTCCGGCGGAAGCGACGGGACCGGTGACGGTGGTCAAGACGATGACTCCGGTGGATGCAGTTGCCGCACCACCGACCGCCCGGTCCCTTGGGCCTGGCTTGGGCTTATCGTCCCTGCGTTCGCCCGCCGTCGACGCCGCGCCAGTTAGGACGGCTGTCGGCCGGGGGGCAGCCGGGCAGATCGTGAACTGCTAACCTGCGCCCCGCCCCGCGCGCTCCGCGTTCGGGCGATCGGATCGCCATGCGCGACGGAGACGACGTGGCCCTCAAGTTGCTGCACACGGCCGACTGGCACCTCGGCAAGCGCTACCCGCAGTTCGGCGAAAACGACGAACTCGAGCTCATGCGCGCGCGCATGGCCGTGATCGACAACGTGTTCGGGGAAGCGTGGTCCAACCAGGTCGACGCGGTGCTCGCAGCCGGCGATCTCTTCGATACCCCGGACCCTGGCGAGAGCTGGTGGCGCCCCCTGCTGGACAAGATCAAAGCGCGCGACTGGTCCGAGCGCCCGCTGTTTCTGCTGCCGGGTAATCACGATTTTCTGTCGAACCTCTCGGTCTGGCACCCGTCGCACGAGTTCCGAAGCTCCCTGCCCGAAGGCGTGCACGTGATCGACGATGACAACTTCGAGGCGCCGCTGGGCAAAGACGGCGTGGGTGTATTGCTGTCGCGACCGTGCCGCAGCCGCAGCGACGGTATGGACAACGCGTTGGCGCTTCCGTCGCGTGAACCGGGCGACGAACGGATCCGCGTCGGCATGGTGCACGGCTCAACGTTCGAGATGGACGGATTCCAGTCCAACTTCCCCATCGCCAAGGACGCCGCGGAGCGCCGCGGCCTGGACTACCTCGCGATCGGCGACACCCACGCGTTCAAGGTCTATCCACCCGAGTCCTCGCCCACGGTGTATCCCAGCGCCCCGGAACCGACGAACTTCGGCGAGCGCAACGCGGGCTACGTGGCCGTAGTGTTCTTCGCACGACGCAACCGACGCGCGAGGATTCGACAGACCCGCGTTGCACGATGGACGTGGGAAGAGCGAACCATCACGGACATGGCGAGCCTCCGTCGCCTGACGCAGGAAGACCTCAACCGCACGGTGCTCAAGTTAACCCTGAAGATGCGGGTGGCAGCGGGGGACTATGACGACGCGATGCGGCTGGTCGAATCGTTGCGCGGCACCCAGTCCACGTTCGGCAAGGTCGGTGTTCTGCGGGTCGATCTTAGCGAGTTGGTCATGGACACTACGGATCTGTCGGAGGAGCTCGCGGGTCTGCCTGAGGTCCTGCAGCGCACCGCGGAGCGACTCCGCGAGCTCGAAGATGGCCCACAAAGCGCCGTAGCGACACGTGCGCTCGGACACCTGGTGCGTCTGCTCCGGGAGGCACGGTGAGCCCATGCGCCTGCACGGGCTAACCGTCCGCGATTTTCGCTGCATCGAGTCCGCCGAGGTCACGTTCGACGATGGCCTCAACGTGCTGTACGGACCCAACGATCTGGGCAAGTCGTCACTCGTCGAGGCGATTCGTGCCGCGCTGCTGCTGCAGCACACCAGCCGGTTGGGCTCGGAGTACAAACCCTGGGGCACCGACCGTGTGCCACAGGTCCAACTGCACCTTACCGACGACAGCGGCCGACACTGGCGCGTCCGCAAGGCGTTCTCGACCGGACGTCGGGGCAGCGCCACGCTCGAGTGGTCCAACGATGGCAAGACCTGGACGCTCGAGGACAAGAACCGAGGGGTCGACGGCAAGCTACGCGAGCTGCTGGCGTGGGGCATGCCCGACGCGGGGGCCAAAGGCGGTCGGGGCGCGCCCTCATCGTTTCTTGCGACGATTCTCGTGGGACCACAGATGCAGCCGGGTGCAGTGTTCAACACCTCGCTCGCGGACGACAAAGCGGAGTCGGGCCGTGAGCGACTGGGCGAAGCACTGCAAGCGCTGGCGGAGGATCCGATGTTCAAGGAAGTCCTTGACCACGCGCAAAACCTCGTCGATCGGGCATTCACGAAACAGCACGGACGAAAGCGAACCGGCAAGGACTCGCCGTTTGCACCCGTGCAGGAACGCATCAAAGACCTCGCCGCTAAGCTGCGCGAACTCGACCAGCAGGTGATTAGTAGCGAGAACGTGCGGGACCAACTATTGGCGTTCCGGCACAACCTCGACTCGGCCATGAACGCGCGCGACGAGGCAAACGAGACGCTCGCCGCGATCGAGACCACGTGGAAAGTCGAGCAGAGCCGAAACCAGGCGCGAGTCCAGTTGGAGGCGGCCCAGCGAGAACTGAGCGCACTCGAGGCTCAGCACAGCGCTATCGAGCAGCTGCGCGACCATCAACACGAGTTGTCGACACAGCTTCCGACCGCCCTGGCGGTGGCGACACAAGCAGACGAGTCACTCAGCGCCGCGCAACGGGCCGTCGAAGCCGCCCAGCGAAATATCGAGCAGATCGAGCAAGGGGGCGATGCGGCCGGCAAGCTTCATAAGCAGTCGCTCCATACTCGGCGACTTGAGCACCGCAGCGAGCGCGACAAACTCTACCAGCGGCTGCAACAAGCCGAAGCCACCCTCGTCCAACAGCAGGCACTCGAAGAACTCCAAGAGCAACTGACTCGAGCACAACAAGACCTTGCTGCAGCCGTCAGCGATGCTGAGGCCGCGCAGAGGCGTCAGCGGATCGCCGAGGCACAGCGGCGCACGCTTGACGGTGCGCTGACGCTGCGCCGACTCCAAGATGCGGAAGCCCGTTTGGCCCAGGCGCAGGCCGCCGCCGAGAGTGCCGCGACCCTGCGAGGAGAGGCCGCCCAACAGCTCAAGGACGCCGATGCGATCGAGGCGCGTGTCAACGCAATGGAACTGCCCAACGTGACCGAGCTGGTCGCGCTGCGACAACGCGCCCAAGCCCTTCAGCTCGCCGAGGCGCGACTGGGCGGGGGGCTCTCGCTCACGGTGCGTTCAATGCCGGAAGGCTCCACGATTCGCGCGACCGCCGACGACGACGCGGCGACGACCTTGACCGCGGGGACCGCCCTGGAAGCGGGCCGCCGCATCATCATTGAGGTCGCCGATGGCATCGTGCTGGAGATCGCCGCAGGCGAACAGGAGGCGCGGTCCAACGCGACCACTCTGCGCGCGCAGTGGACCGAGCACGCGGCGCCGATTCTGGCCCGCCTCGGGGTCGCTGACGTCGACGAGTTGGAAACACGACGGCGCGATGCAGACGCGCAGCTGCTGCAAGCGACGCAGCTGCGAGCCAGCGCATCGGCTGCGGAACAACGCGCGAGCACCCACGACGCGATCGCGACGGACGAGCCCACGCGGCGCGCCGCGGTGCAGCGGCGTCTCGAGGCGATTGCGGGACTCGATCGTTCGCAGCTCGAGCGCGACGCGGGGCAAGACGACGAGCCCACGCTCCTGGACAAGAAGAACGCGGCTGAGGCAGCCATGGAGGAGCAGTCCAGAACAGCAACGCTTCGCGAAAAACAAGTTGCAGAGCTGACAGCCGACACTGAGGCGCTGCGTCGCAGAGCCGAGGAGGGCCGCAGTACGCTCAACAAGACCCTGGCTACGCTGGCGGGCGCCCCCGAGGAGCTCGTCGATCGCCTCAGAGACCAGCACGCAGCAATCGAAGGCAAACTCGAGCAAGTCGAAGACGAGTACGCCAATGTCGAGCGCGAGGCCGCGGGCCGGCTCCAGCGGGCGCAAGCTGAGCACAGCAACGCTAACCGCGCACTCGACGACGTGCGGGCGCAACAAGCGGCGGCGGCGAAGCGACTCGAAGGCATCAAGACCGATGTCGCTCAGGTCGTCGGGCAACTGCGAGAGAAAGAAGCGCTGGCGGACAAGGTCGACGCCACGGCAGTGCGAGCGCTCGTAGTGGAGCGTCGCGCTGCGCTTGAGCGGCTGCCCCCGGCCACCGAAGGCCTCGAACAAAAACTCGACGAGTCCCGCAAGACCGCAACCCAGGCGGCCGCGCACGTCCGCGAACTCGACAAGTCGCTGGCAAGTCAGCAGGGCGAACTCAAACAAGTCGGCGGCAACGTGGTGCTGCAAGACCGGCACGAGACCGAACATGCACTGCAAGCCGCGCGGGCCGACGAAACCGAGATCGAGCTCGACTACGAGGCGTACAAACTGCTCGTCGACGTGATGAGACAGACCGAAAGCGACGAAGGCCACCACCTCGGAAAGGCCCTCCAGAGGACTTTGTGCGGGT
>JAESSZ010000989.1 GCA_016763875.1 Nannocystaceae bacterium | reverse complement strand
TCGCTAATCGTGTGCGTGGGCCCAGGCGGCGTGGGCAAGACGACGGCGTCGGCGGCTTTGGGGCTGGCGGCGGCGCGGGCTGGCCGACGGACGTTTGTGCTGACGATCGATCCGGCGCGGCGGTTGGCGGACGCCCTGGCACTCGACGGCCTGGACGACAAGGAGCGTCGCGTGCCGACCGAGCTGTTGGGCGAAGGGGCCATCCGTGGCGAGTTGTACGCCGCGATGGTGGAGACGGGCGCTAGCTTCGATTCGCTCATCGACCGCATCACGCCCAACGACGCCGCGCGCGAGCGGATCTTCAACAATCGTGTGTACCAGGCGGTGTCGCGGTCGTTGTCGCAGTCGCACGCCTACGTCGCGATGGAGCGCCTGCACCACGCGATGACCGACGGTGAGTACGACTTGGTCGTGCTGGACACGCCGCCGGCTCGCAACGCCATAGACATTCTCGACGCGCCGTCTCAGCTCGCGCGCTTCTTGGACGGACGCATCATCAACTGGTTTCTGCCCGATCAGGGCGACAAACCCAAGGGGATCGGCGCCAGGATCTTCGCGCGCGGGGGCAAGGTCGCGACGCAGTTGCTGGGCCGGGTGACGGGCACGGAGTTGCTCGAGGGGATCCTGGACTTCCTGTCTGCGTTCGCCGAGCTGCGCGAGGGGTTCTCGCAGCGGGCCAAAGCCGTGGATGAGATGTTGCGCGCTGAGAGCACGGCGTTCGTCTTGGTGAGCTCAGCGCATCCCTCGGCGGCGGACGATGCCGGTTGGCTTCGCAACGACTTAGAACGACGCGATGTTGCGGTTGACGCTGCGGTCTTCAACCAGAGCTACGTTGCGCTACGGCCGGAGCATCCACGCGACATCGTCACCACGCTGTCGGACGCGGATATCGAAGCGCAGTTGCGAGCGGTTGTGGACGTGCTGCCGAACGCGGCCTCGCTGCACGAGTTGGCCGTCGCGATGCGTGCCCTGCGTGTTGAGGCGGCCAGCGACAATCGGCGCTTCGGCGAGATCGTCGGTGGCCTGGTTGCTGAGCTGCCGGACGCGTGCACGGTCGTTCGTGTGCCCCGCCTCGAAGAGGAAGTTCGCGACTTGCCTTCGCTGCTTCGCTTGGCTGAGTTCTTGGTCTAGGTGTGCGCGGTCTACGGTCAGGAGTCGTCGGGGTCTTTCATGCCCCGCACGACCCCGGCGCCGAAGATGTACACGACGGCGAAACCGACGAGTAGCAGCGGGGCCACGACAATGGCCTTGGTCATGAACGCTAGGCCGAAAATGACGAACAAAGATCCGTACAGCCCGTTGCGCTGGCGGGGCGTCATGCCCTGGGTCGCCTTGAGCAGCGCGGGTACCTGGGCGACGTCGTTGGAGGCAAGCGCGGCGGCGGCTGGTGGGTGATCCTGGGCGATCGCAGCACGGACGTCGGCCACCGATTGTGCGCGAATCTCGACGTCGCCATGCAACATCGTGCGTAAACCACGACGCAGCGGCCCGTCGGCGGTCAGTGCGTTGACGTCGATGTCCATGCCTGCACGCGGCAGGTCCTCTGCCTCCACGCCACCCGTCAGCGCGGCGATCGTGGCCCCGAGGGCGTACAGATCCGTCGATGGCCCCGCACGCCCGTACAACTGTTCGGGAGCCATGTAGCCGAATGTCCCGATCATCGTGGAACCACCTTTGACGCGGAGCGCGTGCGTCACCCCACCGAAATCGACGAGCACGGCCGAGCCGTCGCTGCGGGCGATGATGTTGCCCGGTTTGATATCGCGGTGGATCACGGCCGGCCGCAAGGCGTGAAGGTATTCGAGAGTGTCGAGCAGCTGCCCAAGCAACGCCAGCAGTTCGGCCTCCGTACGTCGTCGATGCTGCGCGAGATCTTCGGCGAGGGTCGGTCCCTCGACGAGTTCCATCACGAGGTACCACAGGCCTTCGTCTTCGTTCGCGACGTGTTCGTAGTAGCGCGGCACGCCCCGGTGATTGAGGGTGGCCAAGACCGCGCACTCGCGCTCGAACAGCTCGAACCCTTTCCAGTCCCCCCCGATGCCAGCCAGGGTCAGCACCTTCACGGCGACGGCCCGGTCAAGCTTTGTGTCGAACGCGCGGAACGTACGCCCCTGTGCGCCATGGCCGATGAGGACTGGGTCGACGAATCGACCGGGCAGAACGTTCGCACCCGAGCGCTGCACCCGCGCATCATTGCACGCCGCCGCGGGTGTCACCTCAAGGTCTGGCCCGAAAGTGACGAGGTGGGGGACACTTGCACGTCGCAGGATCATTGGTCTCCGCGGGGCACGCCGAACACGTCGGCGTGGCGGCGAGGCGTCGTCACGAGGACGCTGCGGTGCCGCAAGCCGCGGACGTCGCGCGGGCGTCGTCACCGGCAAGTGTCTTGAAGTTGTCCGAGGCTGCACTCGGGGTGATGCGCGGCGAGCACGGGGGCCCGAAGACGGGCGAGACCGATGGCGCGTCTCGGGGCGAGTCTGTCGCCAACCTCGGTGCGGCATCCGCTGCTAGTGCGGCGGTCGGCGCGGGGTTGTACGACATGCACGGAGGCCCAGCCTCCAAGCCAAGCGAAGCCCCGGTTGAGGCGTCGGCCGCCAGTGGCGCCGAGGAACTCAGCCCCGAGCAACAGGCCGAGGTGGAACAACTTCGCGAGCGCGACACCGAGGTTCGGACGCACGAACAAGCGCACGCGGCCCGCGGTGGCAGCCACGCTGGCGCGCCGCAGTACGAGTTCGAGACCGGACCCGACGGTCGCCGTTACGCGGTCGAAGGCAGCGTATCCATCGACACCGGTGAGGTTCGCGGCGATCCCGAGGCTACGGTCCGCAAGATGGCCGTCGTCCGCGCGGCAGCGAACGCTCCCGCTGAGCCCTCCGGGCAGGACCGCGCTGTCGCTGCCCAGGCCAATCGCATCGAGCAGGATGCGCGCGCAAAAATGGCCGTCGAGGCGAGGACCGAGTCTGTCGACCGAGACCCCTACAGTGATCCCGCCAACAACCCCGATGGCGCCGTCTTTGGCGACCCCGCCGAGCAGTCGGTCGGCGCGTTGGAGCATGCACCGAGTGCTGCGGCACTCGAGCCCGCTCGTGATGCTGGGGTGAGCGAGCGTCGCACCACGGATGTGGGCCGCCCGGATGCGAGCCGTCCGCAAGATATCGAAAAGGACATTGACGCGGGCATCAGGCCGGTGCAGGAGGACGCCGCCAAGACCCTCGACGAGGCCCTCGGAGGAACGCCGCCGCCAGGACGTCTGGGGCATCGCGTCGCGGCGGGGCTTCGTGCGTATCGAGCTCAGGCGTCGGGGTAGGCAGCGACAGACCACGGCTCTGATATGCTCCGCGACCATGACGGTCGGGGCCACCAAGAACTCACCCTGGGTCGGTCGGGATCTTCCCCGACGCGAAGGGCACGACAAGGTGACGGGTCGGGCGATCTACATCGACGACATGCCCGTCCAAGATGTCATCTATGGCGCGACGGTGCGATCAACGCTCGCACGCGGCGTCATCAAGGAGATTCGCTTCGGCGTGGGTGTGCCTTGGGACGAGGTCACGGTGGTGACCGCCAAGGATGTTCCGGGCGCCAATGAAGTTCGCCTGCTCAAGGCCGACCAACCGTTGCTGGCCGACGGGGAGGTCAACCACGTGGAGGAGCCGATTGCGCTCATCGCCCACCCGAATCGTGAAGTCGTGCAGCGCGCGCTGCGAGCGATTTCCGTCGAGATCGAGGCCCGGCCGGCGGTGCATACGATCGAGGCGGCACTGGCGGGAGATGAGGTCGTGTGGGGCGACGACAACGTGTTTGCCGAATACAACGTGTCGCGCGGCGACGTTGAGGCCGGGATGTCCGGCGCGCACCTGGTCCTCGAAGGCGAGTACAGCACAGGCGCCCAGGAGCAGATGTACATCGAGCCGCAGGGGATGGTCGCGCGCTGGGACGGCGAGGGGGTGACTATCTGGGGGTCGCTGCAGTGTCCGTACTACGTGCAGGCCGCGGTTGCGCCGATGTTCGGACTCGAGGAACACCAGGTTCGTGTCGTGCAGACGGTGACCGGCGGTGGCTTTGGCGGCAAAGAAGAGTACCCGTCGATCATTGCGGGGCACGCCGCCTTGCTCGCCAAGAAGTCGGGCAAAACGGTCAAGCTGATCTACGACCGGGTCGAGGACGTGACTGCGACGACCAAGCGGCATCCTTCCCGAACCAAGATTCGTTCGGCGGTCGACGCGGACGGCCGGTTGCTGGCCCTGGAAATCGACTTTGCGATCGATGGCGGCGCCTACGTGACGCTGTCGCCAGTGGTTTTATCCCGCGGCACGATTCACGCGGCCGGACCGTACCGCTGCCCAAACGTGACGGTGCGGTCCCACGCGGTCGCAACGAACTCACCGCCGCACGGCGCGTTTCGAGGCTTTGGCGCGCCGCAGTCGATCTTTGCGTTGGAGCGACATCTGGACCGGGTGGCTGTCGCATTAAAGATGGACCCCGCCGAACTGCGCCGCAACAACCTGCTGGTGCGTGGCGACACGACCGCCGTGGGGCTGCTGATCGAGGAGAACATCGACCTGGGCGGTGTGCTCGACACCGCAATGACCAGCGCGCGCTACGCCGAGCGTCGC
>JAESSZ010000988.1 GCA_016763875.1 Nannocystaceae bacterium | reverse complement strand
TCGTCGTCCGTGACGACCCACGCCGAGTTTCGCTCACGCAACACGTCGAACACCTCGTCATCGGCCCAGGAAACGTGGCGAAACTCCATCGCGGGTGCAATCGACTTGGGGACCCACGACAGGAATCGCCGCAACCGCTCAACATCTTTACGCATCGCAGGCGGACACTGGAACAATACGGGGCCACATCGCTCACCCAGCGGCTCCAGCTGCGTCAGCATGTAGTCCAGCGAGTCTTTCACATCGCCCAACCGACCGAGGTGCGTAATGCGCCGCGAAGCCTTAATCACAAACCGAAACGACTCGGGGACAACGTCTGCCCAGCGCTGGACGACCTCGCGCTTCGGTATTCGGTAGAAGGTGTTGTTGATCTCGACCGTTGGGAGTCGCGCAGCGTAGTAGCCAAGCATCTCGTCGGACTTCATGCCGTCGGGGTAGAAGTCACCCTTCCACATGTCGTACGCGTACCCGCTCGTTCCAACCAGCGCGTCCAAGACAGTGGCGACCGTAGCACGAGCGACACTATCGTCCCGCCTGGCCGCGGTCGGCGTCCGCGAACATCCAGCTTCACGACGTCGCGCCGCGAGCTTCCGCGATCGCAGCAAGCAACTCGGTACCGTAACGTTCGACTTTCTGTGGCCCGATTCCGTGCGCCATGGACAACTCGGCCGCGTTTCTCGGCCGCAGCACGGCGATCTCGCGCAACGTTCGATCGCTGGCCACCACGTACGGCGGAACACCATCGGCCTTTGCTCGCCCCATGCGATAGGCGCGTAGTGCGTTGAACACACGCTCCGCTTCTGGATCCGCCCGAACGGCCGCCGCTGCCGCCTGAGCCGCTTGGTCGGGTGCTCGCTTTTCGCGACGCCCCTGAGGCTGCGGATCGGACTCCTCGGGCAGCAGTAGGCGACCTGGTTTTTCGCCCTTCATGACCGCCAACCCCTCGTCCGTAAGGATCACGACGGGGCGCTCGCGGCCGCTGAATCCGACCCACCCGGCGGCGACACAGCGCCGCATCGCCCGAACGAGCCAGTCCTCGCTGTACGCCCGGAGCACGCCGAAGGTCGGCGTGGATACGAGCCCATTGCGTGACAGACGGTCGTCCTGAGCCCCGCGCAGCAACTTCACCGCGAGCATGAGTCCGTAACGACCATGGATGCGCGCGACTGCGCAAAGCATTTTTCGGACAATAAGGGTGACCTCCGCAGGATCGCGCTGGGTTTGCTCCCCCAGCGATTGGCACACGTCACAAATGCCACAGCCACCAACAGCTTCCGCCTCGTCCCCAAAGTAGCGCAGGATTCCGTCGTGGCGGCAGCTGCCACCTTCGGCCCACCGCATCAGCTCCAGAAACTGCCCCCACTTGTGCTCGAGTACCGCTGGCTCCGCACCCGACTCTGCCGCCGAGGACTCGAGGAGACTTCGGCGTAGCGGCATATCGTTCGAGGACACGATAAGCAGACCCCAGGCCCGCTCGTCATCGCGGCCCGCACGGCCAACCTCCTGGTAGTAGGCCTCAATCGAACTCGGCGGGGCCAAATGCACAACCGCACGCACGTCGGCGCGGTCGATGCCCATCCCAAATGCATTCGTCGCCACCACGACATCGAGCTCACGGTCGGTAAACGCTCGCTGCACCCGATCGCGCTCAGTCCCCGACAGTCCCGCGTGATACCCGGCCGCACGCCATCCGGCCGCCGCGATACGCGACGCCTCTTCCTCGGTCTTCTTCCGTGTGGGGCTGTAGACGATCACGCACCCCGTGGCCTTACCGGGTGCGCCAATAGCCTTGGCCAGCATGCCGTCGACCAACACCTCTTTGTCTCGGCGGCGCCGAATCTCCTCGACCCGCAGCGCAAGGTTCGGGCGGGCGAAGCCTTGGATGATCTGCGGGGTGTCCGGCGGCAGCCCCATGCGCGCGACGATCTCGTCGCGTACCACTGGGGTCGCGGTGGCAGTACACGCCATGACCCGAGGCGGGTTCAACTCGCGAACGAGTCGACCGATCTGCAGGTACTCGGGACGGAAGTCGTGCCCCCACTCGCTGATACAGTGCGCCTCGTCGACGGCGACGAGTGAGACCTCGAGCTTCGAAAGCAGCCCACGAAATCCCTCAAACACGAGGCGCTCGGGCGCGACATAGACGAGTTTATATTCGCCGCCAGCGATCTTCGCCATCCGCTTGCGGGCTTCGTCGGGCTTGAGGGTTGCCGACAAATACGTGGCCGCGACCCCGCGAGCCTGGAGCGCGTGCACCTGGTCGTTCATCAACGCGATCAGCGGCGATACCACCAGTGTCGTGCCAGGGAGCAAGGCGGCGGGCAGCTGGTACACAAGGCTTTTGCCACCACCCGTCGGCGCGACGAGCAGCATGCGTCGATGCTTGAGCAACGTCTCGACGGCCTCGCGCTGCCCGGGACGAAAGCTCTCGTAGCCGAGAAGCGACAACCCTGCGTCCAAGTCGAGGGGGACGTCGGTGGCCGAGGGCGTGGCGACAGGGGCAGGCAACGCGGCGCTCACGTTACCCACATCGGCCGCCTGCGTCTTGCGTTGCACAAAAGGGCTCGGGATTCGACCAACTGCGTCAGCACCGCCGTACGCTTGTCGCGCGGTTGAGCGCCCGCTACGGTCGCAACCGTGATGTTCGGCCTCTCCCGTTCAACCTTGACGGCTCTCGCCCTCGCGCTGAGCAGCGCCTGCCAGCCTTCGGCAAGCACCGCCCCAACGGGCAGTGGCGGGGAGCCGTCCGACGCTGGCGAAGTTGACGACCCCGACGTCGCGTTCCGAGATCTGGCGCACGCTTGGCTCGACCAGTCCTACGCTCACCACCCCTCTCGCGCAGTGGAGCTCGGCCTCCACGAGTACGACGGCCGCTTGCGTGATGTCTCCGATGCCGGACTCCAAGCGGAGCGCAAAGCACTGCAGAGCGCGTTGGCTGAGTTGACCGCCATTGCTCCCGCGACCCTCGACGATCTCGCTCGTGTCGAACGCGGCGTGGTGCTGCAAGCGATTCGCTCCGACCTTTTCGACTTGGTACGCCGACGTCGGCCATGGACCAATCCGATGGCGTATCTCGACGGTCTCAACCTCGCGCCGTACATCAGCCGGAACTACGCGCCACTGCCCCAACGTGCCGCGGCCATCGTCCAGCTCGCAAACGCGACGCCCGAGTATTTGGGACATGCGATGGGTCGCCTCGATAAAGCTATCCCGCGCACATTCATCGACACCGCGCTGCTGCAGGTACGCGGCACACTGGACTTCATCGCGAAGGATGTCCCCGCGGCACTACCGGGCCTCGATAATGAGCTATCCACTGACCTTGAGGCAGCGCTGGCCGCGATGGCGGCATCGCTGGAAAACTACGAGGCGTTTCTCGTCGCCCGGGCCAAGACTGCCACCGACGCCTACGCGCTGGGACCAGAGATGTTCTCCGAGATGTTGCGAGAGACACAGGGTTTCGACGTCAGCAACGAGCGACTCCTGGAGATTGGGCGCCTTGATCTCAACCGCAATCTCGTGGCGATGACCGCGGCTGCCGCGAAGATCAATCGGAAGCGCCCCGTCGAGAAAGTTGTCGCCACCGCGGTCAAGGACAAGCCAAGCGCGGACGGCGTGCTCGCCGAGGCGACCGAGCAGGCCACCGCTATGCGAAAGTTCCTGCTCGACAACCAGCTCGTGAGTATCCCGAGCCAAGACGCCGCCGAGGTCCGCACGAGCCCACCGTTCATGCGATGGAACGCTGCGTTTCTCAGTGCCGCGGGCCCATTCGAAACAACGCAACTGCCCAGTTTTTACTACATCAGCCCGCCTGACCCATCATGGTCCAGCAAGCAGCAGGAGGCATACATCCCCGCAAAATCGGACCTGCTCTTCATCACGATTCATGAGGTCTGGCCCGGCCATTTTCTGCACGGACTTCACCTCAAGGCCAACAGGTCTCGGATCCTGAAGTCGTCATGGAACTACGCAATGGGAGAGGGCTGGGCGCACTACGCCGAAGAGATGATGTGGCAGGCGGGGATCAGCGACGATCCAGCCGTTCACATCGGGCGGTTGCAGAACGCGCTTCTGCGCAACGTTCGGTTCTTGTCCGCAATTGGACTGCACACCGGGGATATGACCGTCCAACAGTCGCTTGCGATGTTCCGCAAGCAGGCCTTCCAAGACGAGGCAAACGCGAGGCAGCAGGCTGTCCGGGGCACCTTTGACCCGATGTATCTTTCGTACACGTTGGGCAAACTCGCGATTCTCAAGTTGCGCGACGATGTCCAAGCCAAATGGAAGAGCGAAGGCAAGGCGTTCACCCTGCAGGCGTTCCACGACGCCCTGCTCTCGTACGGGGCGGCGCCCTTGCCTGTCATCCGGGAAGCAATGCTCGGCACCGACGCCGGACCGATTCTGTAGGATCCGTGCACAGACCCATAAACCGGCTTACGGTTGAGTCACGTGACCGCCCCTATCGATCCCACCGGGCTCGTGCCCCAGGTACCAACGACTGCCGACCAGCGATACGTCGGCTGGGAAGCGTTCACGGACCTCGCCTTCATGGGCGAGATGAGCATGGTGATGATCAGCGCTATCGCGCTCTCTGCCGTTGTCGCCTACCACCCCGCCGCGCGCCGCAAAGCGTGGCGGCTTGAGCAGTTCGAGCACCCCAAGACGTTCATCATGTACGCGCTGGTTGCGTCGGTGATCGCGTTGATCGTGCGGGTCCAACCCAGCATGGCGCTCGTCGTCTTTGGGATCGGAGGACTGCTCCGATTTCGCACCAACGTCGGTGAAGCCAAGGACACCGGCCGCGTGATTCTCGTCACCGTAACGGGGCTCTGCTGCGGCCTTCAGTTGTTCGTGATCGCCGTGCTGGCCACGGTATTCGGATGGGTCCTCATCCACGCCCTGGAAGTCCGCGCGGTCGAACGCGTCATGGTGCAGGGTCTCGACGCCAAGCATCTTGGCGCATCGGCATCGAGTTACACGCGAATCCTCAAAGCTGCGGGTTGCACGATTCTTGGTGAGGAAAAGAACGGCTACAAGGGTACCGTCGCCATCGTGTACCGCACCGGCCCCACGTTTGATCGTGAACGCATCGATGCCCAACTCGCCGAACTACCGGCCGAGGAACGCGGGGCAGTCGACTGGCAGGCTGGTTAGAGCCGCGTCGACATCTGAGACTCAGATTTCCATGCCGGTCGCCGCCGTGTGACGCGGGCATGGGGCCGCCGAAGCCCGGTTGAGGACGTCTCCCGGCTGATCGTCACCAACGGGCCACGCTTCGGGCATACTCGCGACTCCCCAGCGGCGACCTCAGGGAAACCGATGCACGAATTACTCCACTCGAGTTCTCTCCTCGCAATGGGCTCCGGCGCTCCACAAGAGATGTCCGACGTCTTGATGTACATGCTCTTCCAGGTCGTCGGTGGCCTCGGGATCTTCCTCCTCGGCATGAACTACATGTCCGAAGGCATGCAAGCGATCGCCGGTCGTCGTCTGCGCCGCATGATCGGCATGGTGACCAACAACCGCCTCGCGGGACTAGGCACCGGCACGCTCGTGACCTGCATCGTGCAGTCGAGTTCGATCACTACGGTGCTCGTCGTTGGCTTCGCGACCAGTGGACTGATGGCGCTGCACCAAGCGATCGGCGTCATCATGGGCGCCAACATCGGCACGACGATCACCGGCTGGATTCTCGTCCTCAAGGTCGGAAAATACGGACTCCCTATTCTCGGCGTCGGCGCGTTCGTCTACCTGTTCTCGAAGAACGAGCGCCGTAGATTCACAGCCCTCGCCGTCATGGGACTGGGCATGGTGTTCTTCGGTCTCCTTCTGATGAAGGATGGCTTCAAGCCAATCCGCGAGGTGCAGGAGTTCCGCGACGCGTTCCTTTGGTTCGACGCCAGCACGATGGGTGGCGTCGCACTTTGCGTTGTCGTGGGCTCGATCTTGACCGCCATTGTCCAGTCGTCTTCGGCGACGCTTGGGATCACGATAGCGATTGCCTCCCAGGGCGTCATCGGCTTTGAGACGGCGGTGGCGCTGGTTCTGGGCCAGAACATCGGAACGACGATTACGGCGTGGCTGGCTTCGATAGGAACCAATACGGTCGCGAAACGAGCCGCCTACTTTCACATCCTGTTCAATACGGCGGGCGTCCTGATAATTTTCCTGCTGTTTCGCGTCTACATCGTGACGATCGCGAACGCAGTGGAGTTCGCGCGGGGTATCGACCCACGCCAACTCGACATCGACACCAGCC
This sequence comes from Nannocystaceae bacterium, assembly GCA_016763875.1. Lineage (GTDB taxonomy): Bacteria > Myxococcota_A > Polyangia > Nannocystales > Nannocystaceae > JAESSZ01. The sequence goes on along the minus strand of JAESSZ010000988.1, from coordinate 4,666 downwards.
CTGACTTCATCACGAACATGACGTTCTCCATCGCGGCTGCACACACGGTGTTCAACATCGCGGTCACGATGCTCAATCTCCCGTTCGTAAAACAGTGGGCCTCGCTGCTCGAGCGACTCGTTCCTGACAAGGGCAAGGAGGTCCGCCACCTCGCCCAGATCGGCCCGCCGATCACCGGGTCTCCCGCAATGGCTATCGAACGCTCGCGACGCCAGATCATGAAGATGGGGTCCAACGACATCGAGATGTTGGAGTGGCTCGGCCAGATCGTGGCCGACGAAGAACTCGACGAGGAGCTCGTCGAGCACACGTTCCGGCGCGAGCAGATCATGGACAACGTGCAGAGGGAGGTGATCGACTTCCTGACCCGCCTCATGAGCGGCAATGTGCCGTTCAGCGTTGCTCGCGAGGGTCGTATTCAGCTGAGAATCGCCGACGAACTTGAGTCAATAAGCGACTACATCGTTGGAATTCTCAAGTCGAATCTGCGACTTCGGAAGTCCTCAATCTCCCTGCGGGACGACGAGCAAGAGGCCCTGGCGTCACTTCACAACGACACGCTAGAGACCCTGCGCGCGGTACTTGCCGGGTTCGAGGCCGGCGAGTTGGCTGCGGCACGCAACGCTGGTGCACGGCGCGAGGAGATAGCCCGTGCGGCCAAGAACGCTCGCAACGAACACCTGATGCGTATGAGTGAGGAACAGGTCGCGCCCGAGCACAGCATCGCGTACACGCGGCTACTTCAGGGGTACCGCAAGATCGCGGACCACACGCTCAACGTCGCCGAAGCCCTAACCGACGAAGAACAGAACGCCGCGTCATAGGCGCTAAGACCGGTCAGCCGGCTGCGGGTGGGATCGCAATGATGCGAAGCCCGGAGCCCCCCGGATACCCGTAGCTCACCGCGTCGTCGAAGCCCATCACGGTGATGCCCACGGGCACCTCGGCCTCGATGATGTGCGCCCCCTCGCCGACCGAGATTGATGCGTAGAAGTGCTCCTGACCCCGGGCGACGCCCGCGGGCGCAAACACATCCGAGTCGACGGGCTCGCCATCGATGGTCACGTCGGGCGCACCACGGGTGACGATGGTGACGAAGTTCTGCGCGTAGCCGGCCGGCACAGCAAACGAGTATCGCCGCTGCAGTTGGCCAAGCGAGGGGATGACAAGCATCGCCGGATCGCCGGGCTGATTGGGCGACAGCGCTTGGAAGCTCTGAAGAAACTGCGTGAGCGCAAACGGCTTGTCAGGATCCGCCTCGACCGTGAAGGCCATCGAGGTTTGGAATATTGCCGTCTGGCCGGGCCCGATCGTCTCTGGTGCACCCGGAGGCGCCGTTGGGCAGTACCGCAGCGCGGTGTCCTCGAACGCCCCTGTGATGCGGTACAGCGCCTCGTCCGCCTCGGGTCCGATCGGGCTTGGCGGTGGCGCGACGGCGTATGCTGTTCCCCAGGCTTCGTGCGGTGGCAACTGGTGCTCAATGTGGTCCGCGCAGCAGTTGGACTGGTTGGCCGGCACCGCGGTAGCAACGTTTCCGCTGAAGACGGCAACGGGTCGGTCTGCGTGAACACGGCTCCCTGAGAGGTTGCCGCTGTTGGTGCCCGAGACGTTGGACACAACGGTCAAAACTTCACCGCGGTTAAGTGTCGCCTCGGCCGGCCCGCCGATGATCGCCGTGAGTGGCGAGATCTCGACGAAGGTGTCGTCTTGGACGGCGACCACGCTGATGAAAGCGCCCGAGTTCACGGGATCGGGATCGTCGGCGCCCATGGACAGCAGGATGGCGTTGCCCGTGACCGCCGTGTAGTCCTGGCCCAACGCGTCCACGGGAAGCAACAAGGACGCATCGTTGCTGTACACGGCAACCTGGTTGTCCAACGGATTGAATTGGTAGGCCGTTACTGGGACATCGCTTTCAATGCGATACGCCAGACCGTCGGCCGAACTCTCGCGAGGCTCGATGTTGAGCGGCTCAAGCGCGAACTCGAACACGCCACCGATCGGCACCACCTCAGAGGCGACAGGCACATCCCCGGCACCAACAAAAATCGACACATTCGCCGGTACGACGGACGACGCGTTGGCAATGACCACAGCGAACTGTTGGTCAGCAGCTGGCGGTGACATCAAGGTGCCCCGATAGTCATTGGGCAAGTCAACCGCCCAGAACTCGCAGCCGAGGTTCGTGAGTTCCTGTTCGACTTCGGTGCAGTCGATAGGAAACGCGGTGGCGCCCTCGGGAGCACCCACGTCGAACTTGAATCCCGTGTCTACACCGCCACTGGAGTCGGGCTCGGAACCCGGCAACGGGAGTTCGCAACGCGACGCCGTGTCGTCCACTCCTCCTCCCGACATGTCTGCACCGGTGGCGGCGGCCGTCGTACTGCTATCGCGGCCTCCCGCGCTGGACACTGGCGTCGGCGGTAGCGAGTCCTCCGAACACCCGCCAAACGCAATCAGTCCAGCCCCGACACCGCGCTTCGCCGCGTATCTTAGCCGCATTACGGCGTTCGGAAACACGAGGCTATCTTGCCACAAGTAAACACTCGCCTCGACCTGCGACTCGGGTAGTCTTGAAGGTATGGGCTGTTGGGGAACACGGCTGCTGTTGGCCGGCCTGGTCGCAGGATGCTCGACTGAGAACCCCGCGTTTGTTCCGATGCGCGCATCGGACGGCGCGAATTCCACCGGTCGCGACGACGATCCCCTGGATGACGACGGGGCCGAGGATGACGAGACAACAAACTCTGGCGAAGACGACACCAATCTGGAGCAGGGTTGTTCGGACGTCCCCCGTCGTGAGTTTGAGGTCGAGATTGGCGAGATCGACTGCGATGCGCCCACCGCGATCAACTGGGTGTGTGGAAGCCTGACTAGGACGAAGCGCGGCGCATGGGAACTCGTGGCGTGCTGTGACGTCGTGTTGGTGGACGGAGGCGGTTGCCCCAGCGACAGGCTCGATGTCCGTCCGATATCCTTTGGGGCGGTTGAGCTTAGGAACGAACTCGCGCCAGCGGAGAACATCACGGTCCGGGGAAATTTGGTCGAGCACGACAACAGTTGCCGCGCGAGCTGGATCGAGATTACGACGATCGGCCGCATCCTTCCGCTGTTCGCTGGGTCTCGTGTTCTCGAGCCGGAGCTGATGACGCTCGTCGTCTCACAGCTTCCGCCCGAGAACGGAGACTCGTGCGCATGCGATGAGCCTGACTGTTGCGACCAACGGCCAGGCTCTTGGCGACTAGGGTTCGCACCGAAGATCGCTAACGGTGTTTTCCCGGGCGTCCAGCTGTCGGAGGGCGAGATCTTCAACGAGCAGGTCGGGGACTTCGGAATACCGTTCATCCGCAACTACGTCTCGCACCGTGCCCCTGCGTGTGGTGCCCCGCTCAGGGTGGATTGGGTTTTCGCCCTGCCCGCCCCGTAGACGTTCGCACGGATGAACTAGGGCGCTTCGACCCTGGCGAGGACTGCCGTGATGTTGTCGTTTCCGCCCGCATCGTTGGCCATCTTCACGAGCTGCGCCGAGGCGGTATCGATACTATTGAACCGAGTCGCAGCCGCCAGCATGGTCGCGTCGTCGAGCATGCCGGACAACCCGTCTGAGCACAGCAGGTACAGGTCGTCGAGATAAAACTCCTCAACGACGGTGTCGACAAAGACGGATTCCGAAAGGCCCAACGCGCGCACAACCACGTTCTTGTGCGCGAAGTTCTCTTGCTCCTCGCGGCTCATGTCTTTCATGCGCTTGTAGTCGTTGAGAAGCGAGTGGTCCTCGGTGAGCATCGTGATGTGCCCGTCACGAATTCGGTACACACGACTGTCGCCAACATGGCCGACGTAAATCCGTCCCTTGCAGAAGAAGATCGCATCGACGGTGCATCCCATGCCCTTCTTGCTGGGGTCAGCGACCCCGGTTTGAAAGATCCGCTCGTTCGCTAGCTTGATGGATGTGGTCATCCGATCGCGCTCAACGTGGAGTTGCGGCATTCGAAACGGCCAGGAGTCTAGCCCGCCATCGGCAGTTGCGGTGTAGTACTCCGCGATCGATTGCACAGCGATGCCGCTGGCGACCTCTCCGCAAGCGTGGCCGCCCATTCCATCGGAAACCACCGCAAGCGGCATGTCATGGGGCAGCAGCAGATTGTCTTCGTTGTGGTCTCGGACGCGACCGATATCCGTTGTGCCGGAGAACCGAATTCGATGTCCACCGTCCAGGAAGCTGATGCTCACCGCGGTCAACCGTAGCAGCCGCGGCCACACCGGTGTAGGCTTATCGCGAATGTCCGCAGCGCAACCGGGGGCGCCAGGATCGCAAGTCCTAGACCTTTCCCAGGTGAGTTTGCCGCGGCTTCTTTTTTCGCTGCTGCGGCAGCGCTTTACGGGAACCGTCGTACTGCCCCAGCAGGCGCCACATCCGGGCCTGCGTACGGTGTGGTTTCGCGGTGGCATGCCGGTCTTTACCGATTGGTCGGAGCCGACCGAGGTTCTCGGCCAGATCTTCATCAACCAAGGGATCATTGCCGAAGACGCACTGCTGGCGGCACTCGAGACGATGGCGCGGTCCGGGGGCCTGCTGGGTCAGACGTTGCTCGCGATGCGGCGTGTCTCGGCCGAGCAGCTCGCAAGCGGCTTGCGTCGTCAATGCGCCCGAAAACTGGCGCGG
>JAESSZ010000987.1 GCA_016763875.1 Nannocystaceae bacterium | reverse complement strand
CCGACCGAGGTTCGGATCGGCGCGGGCCCGCCGTTGCGGGTGTGGGCCTACAACGGCCAAGTGCCGGGTCCGACGTTGCGTATTTGGCTAGGCGACACGCTCAAGGTGCACTTCGTCAACCGATTGCCGGATGAAACGACGATCCACTGGCACGGCGTTCGTGTGCCCAACAATATGGATGGCGTCCCGCACGTGACGCAACCTCCGGTACGACCAGGCGAGTCGTTCCTGTACGAGTTCACGCCCAAGGACGCGGGAACGTACTGGTTCCATCCGCACGTCCGCGGTAGCGAGCAAGTCGAGCGTGGTCTGCACGGCGTGTTGATCGTCGAGGACGCTGAGCCCGCCCCGTTTTCTCAGGACGTCATGTGGGTGGTGGACGACTGGCGCCTGGATGCGAATCAACAGATCGACGGACGCTTCAACACGCGTCACGATCTGGCCCATGATGGCCGTTGGGGCAAGTTGCGGACGGTCAACGGGAATCACGCAGAGACGCTCCGAGTACGGCCAGGCGAGCGCATTCGTCTGCGCATGCTCAACTGCGCCAACGGGCGCATGATCGCACCCGACTTTGGACCATTGCGCCCCAAGATCATCGCGGTCGACGGAAAGTACTTGCGGCAGCCGATTCCGATGACGCGATTCGAGATGGCGCCCGGCAATCGTCTGGATCTCGACATCACGTTCGAGCACGAGGTGAGCGAGGCTGTCCCCATCATTGACACGTACTACCCGTCACGGCCGCATCAGCTCGCGACGATCGCGATCGACGGACCCGCACACCCGGCTCCGGTTTTTGCGTCTCCGGCGGCCGCCCATGTCCCGGTGTGGAGCGAAGGACTCGCGATTCCACTGCACCACGACTACCGCATGAACGCGCGCGCCGGAGGCAAACACGGGATCGAGTGGACCTTCGACAATGCCCCGTACACCGGCCACGCCAACCATAGCGTGTCGATGACGCTGACTCGGCACAAGTTTCACCGTATCCGTTTCACGAACGAATCCTCCCGCCTTCACCCGATCCACATGCACGGGACGTTCTTTCGTCTACTGGCGCGGAACGGCCAGCCAGTGGACGAGCCGTTCTTCCGTGACACAGTGCTGGTTCACGGACGCGAGACGGTGGATCTGGGCCTCGTACCTACCGACGTGGGAAAGTGGATGGTGCACTGCCACATCCTTGAGCATGCGGAGGCCGGGATGATGACGCTGGTGGAGGTTCTCGACCCGACCACGAGCTAGGCGTGTCTTTTCGAAGTTGTGTTCCACGGTACTCTCGCGCGCGTGACCGACGTCGACCCTGCGATCCGCGTGCGCCTGTGCATCGAAGATCTATTGCGCGAGCGTGTCCCTTTGTTCGATGGGGTCGATACGCTGCTTCAGCTGGTGCAGGCGCTGCCGTCGCTTGAGCACGATCGTGATGTGCGAATGCTTGGCGGGGTGCTCGCTGAGTCCGAGCACCTGCCCGTGGGCGCAGCGCGAGCGCACTGGCAAAAAGACGCGCTACATCGCTGCGACCGCGAGTTGATGGCCCTGGAGCGAAGACACCGCGACTCGGTGTTCTACGCATGCCGACGGCTGGTCACGACCCTGGACGGCTACGCGCGCCATGACGCGTAGTCCGGCCCTTCGGGGGGCTCGACAATAGCCACCCAGCCAGCAGTCGGAGGACGGCGGGCATGAGCAGGTAGGTCATCAACAACACGATGATCAAGACCGAGAGCGCCTCGATGATGATCGGAGGTGACTTGGCCACACCAGCGACCGCAGGAGGTACGAAGTGGACGAGCGGCCAGATGACAAGGGTGGTGACCAGAGCCATCTTGTGTCGGGGTGGACGCTGGGCCCCGCCTTGCTTTGGCTGAAACCAGAACTCCAGGCTGTGATAGTCGAGGCGCGTGGGGTCGTCTGAGAAGGTGTTTGTGCGGGAAATCCAGGTCTCGCGCGCGGTCGACTGCATCCACGCTTCGAGGTTGTCGTACGAGTCGAAGCGAAAGATCGCGACAAATTCGCGGGACGTCTTTTCGACGGGACGAATCACTTCCGTGCCTCCGTACCCCTCGAACTGCTCGCTGGCGGCGCTGATCCCCTGGACCCAGGCCTCGAACTCCGGGTCTTTGCCCGGCAGCACGTTGTGCCGGGCAAAGACGGTCAGCGGCGCTCCTATATCCGCAGCGTGACGCGGTGTATGCGTCACAGCTTTCCTGCGTTTTGCAGGACCTCTCGGAGTTCTCCGATCCGTTTGAGCCCTTTGGCTAGTGCCACCTCGTTGGTGTGCATCGAAAACTGCCCGACGACCAGTGGGTGTGTCGACGCGGCAGCGGTTCCGATCACGAACCCGACCTGGTCGCCGTCGGGAAGTACTTCGATAGATCCTGGACCGCGCTCGAACACCACGAGGTGCTTGGGCTTCACTTTCTTGCCCCCGATGATCGCCGCACCTTCGTAGGTGTACAGCCAGATCACGTCATGGTCGGCGGGCGGATCGAACGTCCAGGCTCGATCGGCGGACACGTCAAAGTAGTTGAACGGGTACGCGGTTCTGATCGGACTGCTCGCCTCGCCGAACGTCCCCGAGAGTACTCGCGTCTGATCGACGACGGGAAGTGCCGACCCCGCCGCCTGGTCGTACTCAACCGCCGCGTTTTCCAGCTCAGGTGGCAGGGTGAGCCACAGTTGGAGGCCCTTCACTGTGCCTCCCGACGGTTGATACAGCTCCTCGTGCCAGATCCCGCCGCCAGCGGCCATCCATTGCACGCTGCCTTTCTCCAGGACACCCGCGTGTCCGCCTGTGTCGACGTGCTTGAGGTCCGCGGTTTGCGTGTACGTGAACGTCGCGACGCCCGAGTGCGGGTGATAGTGGAAGCCCCATTCTTTGTCGGTCTCCACGTCGAAGTGGTCGAGAAAGACGAACGGTTTGAGCCGCTCTCGAAGATCGCCGTCGAACATCTGATTGATGTCGCCGCCGCGTAGCGGTCGACCGGCGTGGACAGACTCTATCGCTCGAATGCCTTTATTCATGCTGTTGTGCTCCCCGCGAGTCAACATGCTAGGACCGATCACCCTTGGTGGCTACCGTCAATTTGTCGAACGCGGAGTTGCGTTTCCGCAAACTCGCCGCCAGTCGCGATGACAGCCACAACGTTCGATGAGCACGGACCGTATCGGCCACAAAAAGCTGTGCCGGCCCACGCTCATCGCCAACAGCGCGGCGGTCTGGCCCACCACTCCGGGATGCTGAAACCCTGTCCGAGCCTAAGCGAGGCGCGAACGCGTGACCGCTCGTCAGGATGGCCTTGCCAAGATTGGCGCGAATGCTGATGTGCTCGACTTGGGCCCCGGTGGCCTCCCTGAACCAAATCGTAGCACTCACGTGAGAGGGCGGCCGCGCAGGTAGGCGGCAAAGTCGGCCAGCTGTTCGCAGATCGGCGAGTCCTTTCGGTACATCAGTCGGAAGCTGTCTCGCAGGAGCTCGACCTCGGGCAGTAACCGGACGAATCTCCCCGACTGGATGTCGGCCGCCACCATGTACTCCGGGAGCACCGCTACGCCGAGGCCAGCCAACGCGAAAGCACGAACGGCCGCTCCGGTGCCACAAGAGCGAGTGCGGGGAAACTCGATGCCGGGCGAGGCGCTAAGCAGGTAGCGGGCGAGCGGTAGGTTCGCGTCGATGTCCAGCAACTGGTGTTGTTGAGAGTCCGCGAGTTTCTCCAGCGGGAGCGTGTCCAGCAGGTCCGGTATGCCGACGAATGCGTAGCACTCGGGGTGCAGGACCTCGGCCGACCAGTCATCGCGAACGACCGGACTGCTCGTGACGATCGCGTCCACTGTCCCTCGCTCGAGGCGCGCAACAATCTCCTCGCTGTTCCCAAACACGAGCTCGACCCGCCACCGCTGCGGCTGCGGCTCTAGCTCGATAACCGCTGGTGTGATCCACGAGGTTCCGAGCTCAAAACGAGTGCCTAGCGTGAAGTGGGCAATGCCCGGCCGGAGGTCCGAACAACGCGATAACGCGGCGAGGGCTTCTAGCGCGCTGGGGCGTAGTGCTTGTCCCTCGGCCGTGAGTGCCACGCGTCTTGATGAACGCTCAAACAGGCTCACGCCCAGATGGTCTTCGAGTTGCTTGATTCGTTGGCTGAAGGCCGCGGGGGTGAGCGCCACAACGCCTGCCGCTCGACGGAAGTTGAGCTGCTCGGCCGCCGCAAGAAAGCAACGAAGGTTCTCGAAGGAAAGATGGGACATGTCGAAGAGGCGGAACGTCTCGATTTGCGAAACGTCGGCGACAGGGAGAAACGAACGCTTCGTAGCGACTGGCGTGGCAGGATACAGCGGAGATGGAGACGGACGTACAACACGGGGCGCGCCCACGTATCGTTGCGCTAGTGGCACTTACCGCATGCGGCGCGCTCGCGTGCGGTCCGAGTCTTGGCGTTGCCGCGGATACGTCGGATACGTCGGATACGTCGGATACGTCCGGTGGCGGCAGCAGCCAGGAATCGACCGGTGTGCGGTCCAGCGCTTCGGATGCGCCGGAGCCCCGCACCGACGATACTTCGACGACAGGCTGGGCGGATAGCGGCCCCGGTCCCGGCTCATCCGGAAGTTCCGACCTTGAGACGTCTTCAAGTGGCGCAGGCGAGAGCGACACGGGCAGCGACGACCCCGTTGACTGCGATCAGGCGTGTGCGGTTGTGCTCGAAGGTAGCTGCCTCGATGGCCAGCGCGCGTGCCAAGCCCTGTGCCACGACACCCTGCCGGGCGAAAACACGGTTGTGCGTGAAGCCTTCGCCGAGTGCGTCGCGACCAACTACCTATGTTTCGAAACGGTCGAGGGGTGCATTCTCAGGGCGCTGTATCCGGGCGCCACGGAGGTGGGCGTCGTGTACACGGGGACGGGTTTTGAGGCGTTTGAGGGGATGGACGTCTGGGTGAGGTTGCATGCCCAGGGCGTCGGCCCCGTCGCCAGCGCTGCCGTCATCGACGGCACGGTCTCCGTCTCGCTCACCCATGCGCTGGAGCTGTGGATGGGACATTCGCTGTCTGTTTTCGTCGATCAAAACGGCGATGGGGCTTGTGATGCCGAGAGCGAGTTCGGCTACGTTGTTTGGCTGGACCTACCTGCGGACCTCTCCGACCCGTCCGTCTCGGTGACGGGCGCGCCCCCGGACAACCCGAGCGACCTCGTTTGCAGTCAGTTTTGAGGCGAACGAGCTATCGGTTACTCGCGGGGATTTCGGCGCGACCAAGATGCGGTAGGCTGGGGCTAGTGCTTGGCCATAATCGTGGGGCTTTATTTCTTGGTGTGCTGTCGGCGGCGTTACTCGGTAGTGCGTGCGGCGGCGACAACGACGGGGCTGGGGACGACTCGACCGGCTCGGGCACGGGCGCGAGTACCAGCACCGAAGGGGACGGGACAGCCACGACCGACACGCAGTCGCCTCCTCGCACCAACGATGGCGACAACGATACGACCGAGGACGGTTCGATGGACGATCCCGACACCGCTTCGGGCGACGAAGACCCCGATTCGACGGGGGATCCGGGTCCAGTCCAGTGCGACTTCACCGAGTCGTTCGACGGTGTGCGCGATGGTGGGGCGTGGCCGTCCCCGTGGGTGATGACGGGCGGGGTCGAGGTCGCCGACGTCCAGGGGGGCCGTGGTCGACTGCGGCCGGTGACCTCCGGCTACTCGCTGGCTCGCATGTTCGCGCCGATGGACTGCACGGACTTCGAAGCGACGTTTACGTTCGAGTTCACCGACGGCGGCACGCAGGGCGCTGGGTTTTATGTGCGCCAAAACGGCGGGCACCTCATGCTTTCGCAGCCGACCGGGCGCGGCTACTCCGTGTTTGCTGAGGCGTTCCGGGATCCGGTGGGGCTCGGGGTTTGGCGGGAAGTCGGGGGCGCCGAGGAAAACCTCGCTCCGGTCGAGCCCATGACAATCGCGCCCAACGTGCGTTACGCGGTCCGGCTTCGTGTCGCGCAACTGGACGCCGCGACCACACAACTCCAGGCGAAGATGTGGGCGGCCGACGCTGAAGAACCCGCGGGATGGCAGGTGGAACGCACGGATGCGGGCCCTGGCTTGCAGGGCGTGCGTGGCGGGGTCGCGATCGATGCGTGGAGTGTGCTGACCGCAGGTGAGGCGTCAGACATGTTCTTCGACGACATTGTCGTCACGGCTGCCTCGTAGGCGTTTGTGGGTCGCCAGCGGACGCGTAGATCCCGCGGATCCCAACGGCCGGTGCGAGAAAATCGTCCGTAATCACTGCCGCCCAGCGTGACTCTAGTTCACGATCCGCAGTGACCCGTGCGACACAGCTTCAACAAGGACGCGTCGTCTTCGGCGCGCCCACAGGCGGAAACGAGCCGCGAGGCCTCCGAGGCCGAGGCACAACTCGTTTCCCTGGCCCGCAAAGGCGACAGGGATGCGTGGGCACGTCTGTACCAGCTGCACTTCGATACGGTGCTGCGGCACCTGTCGTACTTCGTCGGCGATGTGCAACTCGCAGAAGACCTGACGCAGGAGGCTTTTGTGCGCGGGTTCAAATCGGCGAGCACGTTCCGGGGCGATGCGCGATTTCATACGTGGATCAGTCGCATCGCGACCAACGTCGCGCGACGGCACTTCAAGCGTTCCGAAGTGCAGCGCCGCACTCGCACGGGGTTTGCCGCGGTGCTGGGCCAGCAAGCGCCGCAGCTCGACGTGGAGCAGACCTACGAGAACGAGGTCCGCGCCAAGGTCTTGTACAGCGCCCTGGACACGCTGCCGGTGGCGTTGCGAGAGGCGTTTGTGCTGCGCGACCTGATGGACGTGCCGGCCGAGGAAGCGGCAGACAATCTGGGGATCACCAAGGGCAACCTGGCGGTCCGGGCCCATCGCGCGCGGACGCAACTGAGCGCCGAGCTTGCTCGACGAGGTTGGGGGGGCGATGGTGAGTGAGGACCGACTCCGGGTCGTGGACGAAGGGGCGGACGCGGAAGCGGAACTCGCTCGCGCGCGATTGCTGCCGTTTACGACCAGCGTCCGGCGTTATCTCGACGCCGAGCTTACGCAGTGGCAGACGCGGCCGGTCCCTGTCCTTCGTCTGCCGCCGCGGCGACCGTGGATACCGATCGCTGTGGCCGGGGTCGTGGTCGCGGTGGCCGCATCGGCGATT
>JAESSZ010000986.1 GCA_016763875.1 Nannocystaceae bacterium | reverse complement strand
GACTCGCGAGGCTGGCTCGGTCAAGCTCGCTCATGCGGACCGGTGCCTCCACCGTCTCTCCGGCGGCGGTCAAGGCGAGCAGTTGCCCTGCGGTCAGTCCTACTTCCGGCTTGGTGTGCGCCAATGCGGCACGGCGGCGCTCAAGAGTCTGCTGCGCCTTGTCGTGATCCGCTCGCAGGATAGCCAGGCGCGTGTCGTTGGCGCGACGCGGCTGCGTGGCCTCGAGACGTTCGCGGATCCGGGTGAACAGCGCTTTGCGGTCGTCGCGTGCGTCGTGGACGACAGCGGCGGCATCGCCCAGGCCAAGGCTGTCGAGCCGCTGGAACACGACATCGAGCGCCGCACGTTTCTCGGCGACAACGGCAACTCGCTCGCCTCGACGCAACGCGTCCGCGACCAGGTTCACGATGACCTGGCTCTTTCGGGTGCCCGGAGGTCCGTCGACCACCGTGACGCGATTGCGCCCGCATTCGGCGACGACGTCCCGCTGGCTCGGATCGGCATCGACGAGCGGCCAGCCGGGCGAGACGGGGTCGGCAAGTTCCGTGAGCGGTTGCAGGTCTTGAGGTAGCAGCCCTGCGCCCGCGGCGAGCAGCTCGTCGAGCGGCCGGTCGTTGGCTTCCAGTTCCACGAGCAGCGCGTCGTAGTCCTGCAGGATGTCGGAGCTTGACTGCGGAAAGATCCCAAGCAGTGCACACTCTTCGATCGCCACAAACGGTGGCTTGCTGTCGAGATCGTCGTCGCGCGAGTTGTAGGGCCCCAGCGTGGTGGCCTCGGCCTTGAGCGACAGCCCAACTTCAGCGAGCTTGCTCAGCAGAGGTGCGGTGTCTTGGCCAACATCGGCGACGATGTCGTTGAGCGACTCGAGCAACTCATCCGGCATCGCGAGGTCCGCCTTGTTGAACATGACACGGAGCAGCGAGTGGTTGACGGTGGGTTCTTCATTGGTGCGTGGGCCGATCGAAAAACCGCGTGCGCCGCGACCGTCGCGTTGCAAGACCACGGGGTACAAGACCAGCGGGGCACGAATCCCGTACCCGGGGGTCTTGGTGCCCCGTGGCGCAACGTTGCCCACCAAGATCGGGTAACCCAGATACAGATCGTTGGCGCCTGTTTCTTCTTGTTGGTCGGTGTTGGCGCGGTCGATCTGGCGCAGCTCTTCAACGCATGCCTGCGCCGCGTCGTGACGACCCGCATCCGATGGGGTGACCAGCGTGGCGGACTTGCCCGATCGAATAAGAGTCAGCGCTCTTTCGGCCGCCCCGGTCCGAATCGCATCGAGACGGAACATGTCGAATGCTCGGCCCTTCCGCGTCTTTCGCAAGCGTACCGATGGGCTCCGGCCGTCACCCGAGATCAACTCATCTCGAAGCCGAGCCAGACCCGCGATAACGGATTGTCGGGCTGCATCGAGCTCTCGCGGCGCCGTGGGCTCGACGACGGTTGCCGTTGGCGCGGACAGCACCATCATCGTGTCGGCGGGACACTTCTCTAACGTCGGCTCCGCGGTAATGCCACGCGCCAGCAGAAGGCCTGACACCCGCTGGATTGCGGCACTGTCGGCGGAGTTGGAGCCTGCGATACGCAGCAGCCGGCGCGGTGAGATACGTGCTTGGCCTCGGCGCTGCACGGTGTCGCAGAAAGCATCGAGGGCTTCGCGAATCTCGCCCTTGCGAGCCGGCAGCGGGACCGCGCGAACCTCCGTGAGCTCGATGTCGATAGTGCCGCCCATCGCCGCGATCGTCGGTTCGATCCAGGCGCGGAACTCCTTCGCGAAACCGATGGCTTCACCGATCGACAAGATCATTTGTACTTCACGAACGTCGACCACGTCGTCGGCACCCATGATGTGGCTCGCCAGGAGGAAGAGGCGTCGCGCCAGGTCGGGGCCTGCCGCGCTGACCAAACCCGCGGTCTCGTAGAATCGCTCGAGGGCGACCTCGGTATCGAGAAACTCCGACCACCCGGGTACGGTGCTCGCGAAAGCGTCTTCGATCGCGTTCAGTTCTTCTTGCGCGACCTCGCCGTCCGCTTGGGCGACAAGTACGGCGCAGGCCAGTGCACACTCGAGTAGAAACGCGGGAGGCTCTTGCGTGAGCTCAAGTACGGCGTCGATGCTGGCGGTACCAAGCATGGCTTGGATACGAGCGTCGATCTCCGCGAGAGTTCGTGTTCCCGGCCCCTTGCCCGTGAGCTGCTTGTAGACATCCGTCTCAGAGAACAGCCATGTCGCCCAGGCGCGCAGGCTGTGCTCGGGATGGGTCGTGGTCAGGGCTTTCTCGCCCTTGTTCGCGATCGCCTCCATGAGCTCGCGGCACTGGTCCAAGTAGGCTTTGGTGTCCCAGGTCAGAGCGTCGCCCGCGAGCCCTGTCGTGGCGATCATCTCGAGGCGAAGCGCCGCATCGAGGTCCTGACACGCGAGCATGCCGAAACGGTCTGCCGTGATCTCGCGAGCGACCGACAAGCGTCGCGCCAGCTCCTGTTGCTCGGGTGGCAGCAGTCCCCGACGTGCGCTCGCCATGCTCGCCAGCGATGTCGCCCCGTGGGCGGTCGTCGGTCCGTGGGCGAGAAAGTGCCCGAGTTCGTGCCCAAACAAGGCGAGGCCGGCCGACTCGTCGACAAGCGCCATGAGCCGACCCTGAATCTCCAGCAGGATCGGAGCCTCGACGAGATGCAGAGCTGCGTTCTCGGGGCCGGAAGACTGGTAGATCTCAAGCTCGCCTTGAACGCCCAGCACACGTTTGGCTTCGAGTGCGTCGCGGTACAGGCTCGGCGCCATTGACTCGGTCAGCCGGAGTGCATCACCGAGCAATCGCCGACGCACATCCTGCGGATCGGCAGGGACAGTCGTCTTGATCAGTTGTGCAAATCCGGGCGACGCTTGGAGTCTCTCAACGAGCGTGCGCTCGAGCGAGAAGCGGACCGCCTCTGGGTCGAGCGTGGTCAACACGGTCCGAGAAAGCGGCAGCGCGTCCGGCATCGAGGCGGACTGTAGCGCGCCGGACCTCTGCTGGTCGGTTTGGAGAGACTCCGCTCAGCGATCTGCCTGGCTACAGCCCGGCTAGGCGTCGACGGCGGGCTGACTAGGTACGCTGCAACCATGAAGGTTCGCATCGCAACGCCCCGCGACGCCCGCGGCATTGCCGACATTCACGTTCGCGCGTGGCAGGTAGCGTACGACGGCATCGTTCCCGCGCCGTATCTCGCCGGGCTGTCGACTGACGAACGCGAGACGATGTGGAACACGATTCTGAACAAAGGCACCGCACAGGTTTGCGTGGCGGTGCAGGGCGACGAGATGCTGGGGTGGATCTGCGTGGGCGGCAGCCGAGACCCAGACGCCCAGACGCGGACCGCAGAGGTGAGGGCCGATTACGTCGACCCGAATCACTGGCGGCGAGGTGTCGGCCGGGCGTTATGGCGGATGGCGATGGAGCGTTCGAAGTCCGCGGGGTTCTCGGAGGTCACGCTGTGGGTGTTGGAGGCGAACGCGAACTCGATCGCGTTCTACGCGTCGCTAGGGTTCGCAAGAGATGAGCACGCGGACAAGATCGTCGAGCTTGGTGGGGCACAGCTCAAAGAGATTCGTTTGAGGGTTCAACTTCCCCATCACCCTGAACTTCCGACCGTATAAGCGCGACCCACCACTCCGTCTTCGCGCAGGACCAATGTCAGCGTGGCAGGCGCCGCATCGGGCAGCGGAACAACCACCGCGGTGTATTCACTGTCCGCGACCGAGCGGACATGGGCGGGCATGACAATCCGCGACCCATTGTCGAGTGTGATCTCAGCAGTGACTGTTGGCGACAGCTCGGCGCGTCCGGCGTCGATCGAGTGCGTGTAGCCGTGCACGCGAGTCCACTGCTCGACGACCCCGTCGGCGGTACGCATGCCGACAAGCGCCTCTCCTTGCGCAGCGGCGTGGTCCTGCGCGCCCCAGCTCGTGATGGCCGTGAGGACCGGGTCCAAGTTGTTCCAACCCCAGCCCGAGGTCCAAGCCGGGGCGCAATAACTCATGATGTCAAAATGCGTGGTCGGGTCGCGCCACGCTTCGTCGATGGTGCCCCATCCGGGGAGGGCGAGCCGGCCTTCGGGGTCCGGGTAGCCGCGTTCGACAAGAGGCGGCGTCGTATCAGGGCATCGCACGTGTCCTCGACCCAGGCTGTGCCCGAGTTCGTGACCAAGTACGTAGTTTGTCCGGTCGGGATCGTCCGGTCGCCAGCGCACCCAAAGTGCGCGCAGAGGATCGTCTGCGGCTGTCGGCGGGGTCATCAGTTCGAAGGCTGAGCCGCCCGCGTCAATGGGTTCGCAAAAATCGATGAGGCCCGCGTAGAAGGTGCCACTGGCGGCGCTTGATCCGCCGCGGCGCGAGACGACGCGGTTGAGGATCTCCTCGTGTATCGTAATCGGCTGAACGATACGTGTCGTCTCCAGCACCACGATCTCGATCCCCTGGAGCGGCAGCAACATGTATAGGTATTCGGCGAGTCGCTCGACGTCCTCGTCAGTGGGCTCAACGATGGTGTGGCACCCCGGTACATCGTATTCGAACGGCGCGAGCACCAGGCTCAGAGATCGCGGTGTCGCGTCGACCGGTAGAGCTTCGGTTCCTGTGGCAGGGAAGCGCGGCGCAACGCTGGGTTCGACCGCCGGATCCGATCCGGATTCTGTCTCCCACAGCGTTACCGAGAAACCTGCGTCCGCAACGACGAACTCGGGCTCGACCACCCAAGAAAACGTCGCCGCGAGAGGCTCGTCCTCG
>JAESSZ010000985.1 GCA_016763875.1 Nannocystaceae bacterium | reverse complement strand
CTTGTCACCACAAGGGTCGGCGGCAGCAACATCGTTGCCTCGATCTCGCGGCGCATCGTGGCCGCGACGTCCCGCACCCGCGCCTCAAGTTCTGAGATTCCACAGAGATCGCACGTCGTCTCCAGGGCCCCGGCGTCGCTCCCGCTGCGTCCGTCGACCAGTTTGGCCTCGATCCGGTAGTCAGGGTCGGTGAAGTGCACGATCAGCACGAGGAAATGCGTGACGTCGTGCTGCGTCGCCAGCTGCTGCCAACACACGGCGTCCTTGCAGTAAGGAGACTCGGCGTCGCCGGTCTGTTCGGTGGACAGACTCACGACCTCGTAGCTGGTCTCGGCCAACGTATCGCGCACCTCGGCCGACAGTCGCTGCCGCGCATCACCGACCTCGGGTGCCGCGTCGGCGGCGATCACCAACGGTAGAACGCCAACACGCGTTGTGGGACGCGACGCATCACGTTGCGGCGGGGCCACAACCTCGACGACGGGCGTCGATTCCCGCACGGGCGGGGCGGCCGCGAGTAAGCTCAGGGCGAGCGCGACAATCGTCCCTGTCATCACTCGCACTCCCCTTGGACGCAACTCGTGCCCATGGTGCAGACCTCGCCGCACTCCCCGCAATGCTGCTGGGTCACCAGCAAGTCGACGCACTTGTTACCGCATTGCTCTTCGCCAAGCGGGCATTCGCACTCGGCGTCGACGCACTCGGCCATTTGCGGGCATTTCTGGCTGCACGCGCCGCAATGGGCGCGTTCGGTGTTCGTGTCGACACACGCCCCTTGGCACTGCACAAGTGTGCCCAGACACGCCTCGCAGACCCCATCACTGCACAGCTCGCTTGGCGCGCACGGATTGTTGCATGCGCCGCAGTGAACGGCGTCGACCGAGGTATCCGTGCACGCGCCGCCGCAGACGGTCATGTTCGGTGGGCACTCGCACTGCCCGTTCGTACACGCCTGCATCGCGAGACAAGGTTGCGCGCAGCCGCCACAGTGCATGAGGCTCGACGTCGTATCGACGCACGACGCGCCGCACATCGTCGTGCCTGGCAAACACGCGTCGAGACACTCGCCACCGCCGCAAAAGTCAGCGGGCGCACACGCGTTGCGGCAGCGACCGCAGTTGTCGGGGTCGATTTCGTGATCGACACACGCATTACCGCACTCCGCCGAAGAATCGGGGCAGTCGAGCGAGCATTGTCCTGCCGCGCACACCCCATACCTGCCGCACGCAACGTTGCAGCCGCCGCAGTGGTCCGCGGCGGTGTCGAGATCGACACACGTCTGGTCGCACGCGTCTGGCTGCTGGACCGGGCACTCGTCGAGACATTGTCCGCCGACGCAGAATTGCGCCGTGTTACAGGCGACACCACACTGACCGCAGTGGCTGGCACTGACGGACGTATCGACACACTGGGTGCCACACGCGACTTCGCCAGGCTGACAGTCGAACACACACGCGCCTTCGAAGCAGGCCTGCGCGCTCAGGCACGCGTTGCCGCACCCGTCGCAGTGCATCACGTTGAGCTGCGGGTTGGTGCACATCTCGTCACAGAACAACTCGTCGACCGTGCAAACCTTGCCCGTGGTGTCCGTCCCCTCCGCCGTCCCCCCCGCGGACCCACCGTCTTGCTGCGATCCTCCGCTCGCCGACCCGTCGCTCGCCGATGCACCCGTCGTGCCGCCACCGACTCCCGTACCGAACTCGGGGTTGGCCTTCCGGCACCCCGAGATCATCAACAACGCGAATACGAACGCAAACCTGAGCGTGGGCCGTTTTCCTGACAATCTGGGCTCGACTTCGCGTGGGACGGTGTTCGCCCCGCGCCCGGCGGCTCAGTTTGGCAGTTCCCGCCGTCGCCGACCACCCGACGATCGTATTGCGCGGTATTGTCGTCGGCATGATTGGGGCAGTGCTGGCACTGACGACGCTAGGGACGCTAGCAGCGCCTGTGCGACCCGCGCTCGGCTCCGCGCAGCACGGTATTGCGCGTGTTCCCGACTCTGCGCTCGCTTCGGAGATCCTGACCCCGGACGGCTGGCAGCGGCGAGCGTTGGTCGACCGCCAAACCCGGGAGATCCGGGTGCTCGGACCCGAACGGCCGGCTCCAACGCGAGAGCGTGGCGCTATCACGATCGACGCGGCGCAAGCGATGGCAATCGTCGCGGCCATGGGATGGCCTGGCGCTCGAGACGCAACGCTCGTCATGACACGTCGCGGCATCCCAGCGTGGCGCATCGATCCTCCCGCATCGCTGCGCGGGCCCAGCAACCCCGTGTTCCTCGTCGACGCCCGCGACGGACACGCCTGGCTTCGCCACGACCGCGTGCTGAACGAGTCGGTCGGCGCGTTTCGGATCAATCCGGTGCTCACGCCAACCGCGGAGACGTTCGAGCTCATCGACTTTGACCCCGCCACGCCCGACGGTGTGCTTGGGGGCGAGCGCATCGCCGTTTTCAATTGCGTGCAGCCCGAGGGCAACGCCCTGTGCGGCTACGAGGGCATCACGCCCTCGGACGCTTCCGGCGACTTCCTGCACCCTGCACCGGACATCACGCTCGATGCCGACAACGTGCAACTCGAGGATGCGTTCGCGGGCCAGTCCGTGTACCACCATGCAGACCTGTTTTTGGCGTACCTCGACGCACTGGGTGTACCGCCAATCGGATGCCTCGATCAGGACATGCCCGTGGTCCTTGTCTCGAACTACAAAGCATATCTGCCCGACGAGGTCCTGCTCATTGGCAACGCGAGCTACGTTGGGGACTGCCGACTGCTCGCAGCGTTTGGCCAGGGTCCACAGGCCGACTACGGCTACGATGGCGACGTCGTGTACCACGAGCTCGCGCACGGCGTGGTCGAGCTCATGATGGACGGCGGCCTGCTGGCGAGGCGCCTCAACCGGTCCGAAGCAGTGCTCCGCGACGCGGGCGCGATCAACGAAGGGACCGCCGACTTCTTTGCCGCGGTGTACACCGGCAACCCGACCCAAGCGGAGTACGTCGCCCTGAGAACTGGCGAACCGGCGCGCACGGCCGACAACGCGCTGTCGTGCCCCAACGCGATTACGGGTGAAGTGCACGCCGACGGCGAGTTGTGGTCCGGTGCGCTGTGGGACGCGTACGCGCAGATCGGCGATCCCCTGATGCCGGTCCTGCTCGATGCGATCTCGCTGCTGCCAGAAGATGCGACGTTCGAGGAGGCCTCGAACACCCTGGTCGAGGTGGCGGCCGAGGAGCTAGACCAAGACGCGGCGACCGTAGTTCAAGCCGCAGTGGCCGACCGCGGGCTTCTCGATTGCCCTCGGATCATCGCGTGGGACGAGGTTGAGCGCGGCATTTGGCTGCGCCCGCGCGGTCAGGGCGGCAAGTTTCGACCGCTGCAACCGGCGCCCGCGCAACTCGCCATTGCCCTTCCAGCCGACGCCACCGGATTCTGGTTCCGATTCCAGAGCGAGGTCCGCGTCACGCCTGGATTCTCTCCACTCACCGAGCTGCACGCGCTGGTGTCGTTCGGTGAACCCGTCGCGTTTGAGTATTCCGAGGACGACGACGGTTTTACAAACGTGCTGTCCGATCCAGACCTCCACCTCCCGACCATCGACGTCGCAGCCGCCGCGGAGGGCGTATGGGTCGAGGCCCCGGGGGGGCAGACGATCTATGTGAGCCTGTTCAACCAAAGCGCAAACATCACGGTCGTATCGGCCTTCGAGGTCGAGGTTGTTTTCAATGGTTCTTCGCAGGACAGCACGGGCGGGACGGACGAAGGAAACGCCGACAGCACGGGCGCGG
>JAESSZ010000984.1 GCA_016763875.1 Nannocystaceae bacterium | reverse complement strand
ACCGCGGCTGCGCTGGACCGACGCTGGGCGTGTCTACGCGATCGCGAAGGTGACCTGCGGACCACGACACAGATCATGGCGTCGCAGCCGGCCGGCCCCGCCACCCTGACCACGCAGTTTCGGGCGCTCGAAGCGTTGGCGCCCCCCGCCCGGTGCGAAGACGATCGACGCCTTGAACTCAACGTTGCTCCGCCGCCCGTCGCGATTGCTGTCAAGGTACAGGAACTCAGCGCGATCGGTCGGCGGGTCCGCGCGGGATCGTATTGGTTTGTCGAGGGGGCGGCGGACGAACTCGATGCGGCGATCGAGTCCGCCACCCAGCTGGGCTATGGCCCACTCACCGCGCGTCTGCTGATGTACCGCGGGCAGTTTGAACGCGACCGGAACGAGCTGGCGCGTGCGCGTGAAACCCTCGAATCAGCGGCGCTACTCGCCACGGCCAGCAAAGCGGACACACTCGCTGCTCTTTGTTGGGTGACCATCATCTCGATGGAGGGCTACGCCAACCAGAACTTTGATGGCGCTATCGCACTGCTGCCGCTGGCCAACGCACGTATCACGCGAATGGAAAACCCCGCGGATCTCGTGGGCATGCGAGAGCGGACGCTTGCACTTGTGTACGACACTGCGGCGAAATACGAAGAAGCGGAGCGTCATCACTTGGAGGCGCTGAAGTGGACGGAGCAAGCGTATGGTGGCGTGACGGTCAGCTACGCGGAGGTGCTGGCCAACATCGGCGCGCACTACAGCCGCCGACGAAGGCCGAAGTTGGCGCAGCTGCGGACAGAGGAAGCGCTGGAGATCACTCGGCGTCGCTTGGGTCCCGGATCCCTCAACGAAGCGCTGTTGCTCAGGAACCTTGCGGTCAACGCAACAGTGCAATCGCAGCCAGGTCGCGCGGCCGAGCTTGCCAACGCGAGTCTTACGATTATCGGGGAGTTCCTGAGTCCCGATGACTCACGCATGGCCCCGTTCTTGACCGCGGCGGGAGAAGCGAATCTCGTCATCGGGCAGAGCGAACTCGCGATCGACCAGCTCACGCGAGCGCTCGAGTTGAGCGAGGCGAGTTTGCCGGCCACGCACCCTTTGCTCGTGGATACCCGTCGTATTGTCGGCGAGGCCTATACAGAAGTCGGACGGCTGCAAGACGCTGACGCTGTGCTGGGGCGGGCAATGGTTGACCTGGACACCCATCGGCCACACGTTCGCGCCCAGCTGCTGTACGACGTGGGCGCTCTACGACTCGCACAGGGCCGCTATGCCGACGCCACAGAGTCATGCGAACGCGCGCGGCGGGAGGCGGTGGACGTTCCGGCTGAGGATCTCGTTGAAGAGGCGACTCGCTGCCGCGATGATGCCCGGGGGCTGGCGGCAGGTAGCCTTTCGACGGATTGAGTCGCCGATCGCCGAGGCCTGGTTCTATAGTCGAGATGACCGCCCTGAGGTTCGCGAGCAATCCTGTCCTGTTCAAACCGCCACCTAACGTACAATACAAGCATGAGGGGCAAGACACTGCTGTGCGCCGTTGCCATCGCGGCTTGCACAAAGACGAAGACCCAACAACCCGTCCAACATCCAGCAACGCAGCCGAGTCCCGCGATGGCGCCCGAGCTCACCCCCTCGCTGCCGCCGCCGCTCGAGTTGACCGCAGAAGCGGACCCTGATCTTGAGGACTGCGACTATCTGGTTCGAGTTGACACCGGGTGGGGAGACGGAGACACGGTTTATGACTGTCTCTGGGAAGACGTCGAGCAAGCCTGCACTCCGTCGACCTCGGGGTGCGATGACACCGAGGAAACCTGCATTAGCGGTTGCGGCATGACATGCGCGGGGTGCGACGGAGTCTGTGCCGACGACTGCGGTGGGTGCAAAGTCCGGTGTGGGGAAGACGATGCGTGTCTGGCCAAGTGTGTTCTTGCCCGCGATGCGTGCCACGACGAATGCATGGGAAGCAAAAATACGTGCACAGATGAAGACTGCGTCGCGGAGGCGGGCGTGTGCTACGACGAATACAGCGAGTACGTGGCGGAGCTCTGTCCGAGCTGTGACGAGATCAAAGAATGCCTTAGCGAGGCCGTCGGTGCGGATGACTTCGAGAAGGCCAATGCGGCATGTCATGAGAAATTCGAAGCTGAGCCCGATGAGTGTTTTGACCACTGCAACATGTACTCCTACTAGAGCGCTGGCCGCGTCGTGGAACGACCTGTTTCCATGGTGAGGCATGCGAAACGTGATGACCGCATTCGCACTCCGCCTCTGTTACCTTGGCTCGCTTGGCCTTTGCGGTTGCAGGACCGTCATGGTCGAGCCCCCGACTCCAACCGCACGCCAATCCCCCATGATTCAGATCGCGGCGGGCAGCTTTGTGATGGGGCGCGACAGTGGTGGACACCCCGACCAAAGACCCGCACATCAAGTCACACTGTCTGCGTTTTCAATCGACGCAACCCTGGTTACGGTCGCGGACTTCCGGCACTTTGTCGAGCAAACTGGCTATCGCACGAGCGCCGAGATCGTCGGATTTGGCATGACAGCGGTTGAGGGCATGGATGATTGGGAGTGGAAAAAAACGCAGGGAGCATCCTGGCGCGCACCACGGGGAGCACACCGCGCAGTCGCGATGGCGCAAGCCGACGACGAACCCGTTGTCATGGTGAGCTGGATCGACGCCACGAGTTATTGCAAGCACCAAGACAAACGACTGCCCACCGAAGCCGAGTGGGAGTATGCGATGCGAGCCGGAGCGGAGGGCACGCGCTTCCCCTGGGGGGATGACCCCAAGCGCGCCGATGGGCGGATTGGTCTCAACTTTTGGCAAGGCAAAACCCACCACGCCGACTCACGCGGAGACGGTTACCTCTATCTCTCTCCAGTGCGCGCGTTCCCGCCCAACGACTGGGGAATCTACGACCCTGTGGGGAACGCCTGGCAATGGGTGGACGATTGGTATGGCCGTGACACCTATGCGCAGCATGCCAGCGGGGTGAGCAATCCGAGCGGGCCGGAGAAAGGCTGGGCCCGCGTGGCGCGAGGCGGCTCGTGGTGGTGCTCGAAGCGATCGTGTTCCGCTTATGGGTTGTTTGCGCGCGGGAAGTCGCGACCGATGTCGCCGTTTTCGAACAATAGTTTTCGTTGCGCGCGTTGAGCGGAGCTGCTCGGGTCGAGGGCGCCTCACTGGCCGGTCAAGATCGTTTTGAGCGTGCTTGTGACGGTCTCAGATCTTGCGTCTTGAGTGGCGTCGACCGCCACGATGGCACCGATCGTTCGCGAGACGCTGATACCCATGCGCACAGCCTGTCGTATCCTGGCGCCAAGCTCCTGGCGGATCAACGCCTCATCGCTGAGCTGTGGACTCTTGCGTGCGGATTTTCGCGGACCATCGGGTCTGCGGACCAGTCCCACGTAGCAGGGAGTCTCGCAGTTTCCGATCGTATCGATCTTGCACGGGAGACCGTTCTTCTCGAACGCACGTGCTGCGCTCAGCAACCGATGGGCTGCGGTGTACAGCCCGGCCCCAGCCCGGTCCGGACCGCTGGTGAGCGACTGCATCACGAGTTCGAGCAAGTTTGCTTCGCGCCGTACGACCTGCCATAGACGCCAGCCGCGGTCCCGCTCGTGCGCAGCGAGGCACCGACTCGCCGAGAGTCCTTTGCCAATCGACACGTGGAAGCGTGCCCACTCAATGAGATCGCGGCGCGCGCTGGCTTCTTGTTCGAAGTACACTTCCCCGTCGGCGTGCACAATCCATTGACTGTTTAGCCCTCGCCACGCAGCCCCACGATGGTCGAGCGTAGCAATCGAAGTACTGCAGTATTCGTGGAGCAGGATTCGCCCAGCAACTGCGGGCCATAGCATCCCTGATGGGATGTCCGTATCTAACGGTGCGGGCGCGTTGTGGGCCCGTGAATTGTCGTCATCCGCGTCGCCGTGAGTGCCATTGTCATCGGTCGAGTTCAGCAGCGACGAGTCAAATATAGATGCTGTTTCGAGTGAGCCACCGGAGGCCTCCAGCAGGTCCGGTGCGCGTGGCCCTGAGGGTGCGTTGCGCTTATCCTCACTGCTGCGCATCTCTCGAAGGAGTCCCTCTGCAGTGCCGCTCGCTGACGTCCCCGACTCCAGCAGCCCCATTTGCGCCAATGCGCGTGCGCGATCCAACCCGAGTCGGACAGCCAACACAAACGCGATGCGGATTCCATCGCCCGCCGTGGCGACCGACTCGACGACCGCGACATTGCCCATTCGAGCGGCGCGTTCACGAATCACGGCCATGGGGACCGCGCTGGGGTCATCGCGTTTGTTCGCCTGCACGACGATTCCCGGCATGACACCACCGCGAGCCGCGAGGCGTTGATGCATCCGTTCCAGTTGGGCAAAACTCACCGCCAAGCGCTCTTCGGTGCTGTCCAGGACGAACACAACGGCGTCACTCTCGTCGACGAGGTGCCACCGGCGAGACTCGAGCTTTTTCTGGCCAGGGACCGTGACCAACTGACACACGATCTGCTTCCCTTCGTACAACCCACTGGCATACTCAAGCCAGTCAAAGTACAGCGTGCGCCCGTGGATTTCCTCGGGCGTCTTCAGCTCAAGAGAGACGAGCCTCGCGAGCGTCCGAAGACTGGTGGTTTTGCCGCAGAACGGAACACCATCGTAGGTCAGTCGTATGACGAGCCGGTCCGTGTCTGCATCAATTACTGCCATGACGTAGGTATATTGCCGGATCGGGCGCTGCGGACCGTCTCATGGCTGGGACCCGCCCCGATATTGTGGCGTCCGAGGGCCGGTGGCAATCGAACAATGAGCCCAAATCGGGAAAAATGAGGATCCATTCACGCCCGAGCACAGCCCGCAAGCAGTCGCACAGAATCGCGCGCTAACCAAGGTATGAAGACCGCCTCAGTTGCGTGAGTCGCGGCTTGGGCGTCGCCTCAGGCGAACAGCTCCGGGATCACCCCGCTCACCTCGCCCAACGTGTCCCCCGCGCCGACGGCGTGCATCGCTGACGTCAAGACGCGCGCAGGGTGCTCCCCTGGTGCCGCGATGTGCCGTCCCCCGCTGGCGTTGAGACCACCGGCCCCGCCCGCGATGAGCGCCGACATGTTCTCGGTGGAGTGCACGCTGTACGCGGCGGCTTCGGGATCCCACCCGTGGCCGCCCTCGAACATCAGTGTGATCGCGGTGTTATCGAGCACCGAACGGCCATCGATGTCGGGCGTGTTCTTGAGCAGGTCGACCAGACGCGCCCAGTGTCTGACGTTCCACGAGATGCCGTCGCTGAGCGCCTCGAGCGGGCTCGCGTCGGTGCCCGACCCCCCGTGGCCCAGTTCGTGCAAATCGTTGGTATGCCCGGTAACCGGGAACATGTTCAGCCAGCAGTGCGCGTAGGTGTACTGGAGCGCGACCGAACGGGTCAGCTCGCAGGTGAGCGCCATGTGGATGAGCTCGGTGTGGCGAAGTGCCCGTGTCTCCTCGTCGCTCCAGGCCGCGGTCGTGTCGTAGTCGTCCGGGCTCGATGTGGTGGTCGAGCTTCCGATCGGAGGGTCATCTCCGGGGTTGGCAGGGAGCACGCATTCGCTGCCGCCTCCCCCCTGCTGCCCGAGCGCATCTTCGAACTCGGAGATCGCGGTCAGGTGTCGCTCCATCCTTCGGCGGTCCTCGCCGCCGAGCCGCGCGATGAGCCGATCTGCATCGCCTTTCACGAGGTCGACCACCTTGCTCGTGCGACGCTGCTGATACTCAAGCTCTGCCAGTTGAGCCGGGTCAGCGCCAGGCGGAACGAAACCGTTGAACAGCGACTCGAACAGTTGCCGCGGGCTGTTGATCGGGACACCCGCTGGATGCCACCGTCTTCGCGGTACGAAAGTGTTCCATTGGCGCCGCCCAAACTCCCGTTGCTGCCGCGGTACGTCGCAGCTTGTACGCAGACTGGCAGCACACGATGCGCCGAGTCCTGTCCGATGGCGTCGCCCACGATCTGATCCGAGGTGGGGCCCCTGCAGTTGTTGTCGCCATTGTCGGCGCCGCCGGTCATCCCACTGAGCAGCGGGCACAGACTGCTTTCGTGAAACTGCACCCGGCGACCCGCAACCGGGATGCCCCCACCTTCGTCCCAGGGGATCTGCATCCCCGAGACGATGGACACATCCTTCTCCACGCCGAAATCGGCAAGTGGCGTGACGGCTCGTTTGACGTCGTAGTCGGCTCCGAGCGTATCGGGCACCAACAGGTCCGCGGTGGGTTGCTCCTCGGTGGTGTAGTTGCCGTCGCGCCGTCCGGTCGACGCCCCGCAAAATCCGATCACATAGCGGGTCGGTGCTGAGCCACCCGCACGTGCCGACCCCGCGGACATCATGATTTCGAGGGCGGGCAGCGCAACCACAATGCCGCCAGCACCACGCAGGAACGTTCGTCGATTTAGGACTCGGATGGGCACGATCAGATCTCCTTGGTGCGGCGGTACAGGAACGCGTCAGAGGCCACGAGTTCTTCGACCAGCGTGTCGAAGCGAAAGTCCCCGTCGCCGAGGTTTTCGGTCAAGCGCTTGACCGCTTCGAGGTCGGCCTCGTCCAGTTCGTATCGACCCATCGCAAAGCGATACAACTGCGTCGAGACGCAGCGGTTGACCGCCCCGGATTCGAGCACACGGTCCGCAAGCTCGCCCGGTCCGCTGAAGTCGCCCGCCTCGGCGACGTTGCCTTGGGCATAGACTTCGCATTCGGGTTTTCCGGGCTCGTGCGTTCGCAGCTCCCCGAGCGGACCGTACGCTTCGAGGCCAAATCCGATGGGGTCGAACAGCGCGTGGCATGCTGCGCACGCGCTCCCCTCCTCACGGTGTGCCGCGTAGCGCTCCCACTTGCACTCGTTTTCCGGGTCCCCGGGCGGTTCATCCACATCGACGTTGAGGTCGGGTGACGGAGGCGGCACGTTCATGCAGAACAGCCGGGTTCGAATGAGCAAGCCTCGCTGCGTGGGGCTCGTGTCCCCGAACTTCTGGCCGATCGACAAGAAGCTTCCGCCCGACAGCAACCCCTTGCGCCCGGTGTCCCCGTAGGAGGTCCACTGCGGCGTCTCGCTTCCCGGGAGCGGAATCCCGTAGTGGGAAGCGAGCAGGTCCGAGGCGTAGGTTTCCTCGAGCCGCAGCACGTCCTGCCAGGGTCGTTGCTCATCGAAAATGACCCGCTGCATCAACGCGCGGTTCTCGGATTCCATCGCCGCTACGAGTTCGTAGTCCCCAGGCAAGCGCTCGTAGCCCAGCCACAACGCGTGGAATCGTGTCACGCGGTCCAGCGCCCGTTCGTCCTCCATCATCCAGCCGACCGCAGTCGCGACCCCGTCTGGAGAGGACAGACGCCCGGCGTCGGCTTCGTCCAGTAGCTCGTCGCTCGGCGTTGTGCCCCACAAGAAGTACGACAAGCGCGTGGCGACCTCGTAGTCTTCCAGGGCAAACACGCCCTCGACTCCGTCCACGGGCTCACCGATCTCAACTCGATACAGGAACGATGGGGCCGACAGCATCGCTCGAAGCGCCGCTTCCACGCCCTCGTTGAAGTCGTCGCGTTCGACAGCAAACGCGGCCATCTCCATGTACTGCTCGACCTCGTCGTCACTCAGAGGTCGCCGGAACGCGCGACGCCCGAAGGTTCGAACGAACGACTCGAAACACTCGGCATCGTCGGGTCCGTTGGGCTGACAGCCCACAACCGTCGCCAGCCGAGGTGCATCCGCGACCAAGCGCGCGGCCGCGTCCGAAGCCAGCAGGTCGGCGCCCGAGACGAGCGATTGCGCTGGGGTTTGTGTGGTGTAGTCGTTGTCGAACGGGGTGCGCGGGTCCTCGGGAAGGAACAGCACGCTGTCGCCGAGTTCGTCGCCGATCAGGTCGCGGAGGGTGGCGTCGTGTTCGGCCGCCGTCAGTCGCCGCAACCCCGCGAATGGGACCTGCGAGGCGTCGTCCGGGGGGGACGAGGTGTCGTCACCGGTCCCGCCGCTTGAGGCACTCCCCTCGGAGGCAGGACCTGGCGAATCGTCGCCTGCGGCGGCGTCGACGTTGAGGCCCTGGTAGCAGCCCATACAAAGGGTCAAAAGCGCGATGCTTGTGATGGATCTGGGGATCACCGGAAGTCTCCTCTTCCCGTCTGCGTCGCCATGCACGACCGGCGGGTGTCACTGGTTGGCGCTCACCCCAGAAACGTTCCCGAAAAAAGACAGCGAAGATGGCCTGGGTGATCCGTGCGAGGTGGCCTACGTTCGCAACAGTCGATGCAAGCCGGCCCGTGGTACGTTTCGAGGGTTGGACACGCTCGGCGACGCCCAGCTGCTCGAAGCCTGGCGAGGCGGTGACCGCGGCTGCGGCCAACTGCTGATGCGTCGGCACTACACCGTCGTCCTGCGCTACTTCGAGCTGAACGCCACCTGGGCGGCCGAAGATCTCGCACAGCGCACGTTCATGGTGCTGATCGAGAACCCTGAGCGACTGCGCGACCCGGCCTCGTTTCGGCCCTACCTGCTGGGCATTGCCCGGCGACAACTCGTGATGCACAAGCGCGCGATGGCCCGCAGCCGAGAGCTGGGCAGCTTCGACGACACCGCCCAATCCGCCCCGCAGACCCGCATGTCCACCCTCATGGTGCGCACGCAGCAGCAGGTGATCTTGCTGCGATCTTTGGCCGCTCTACCGTCGGCGCCACAGCTCCTGCTCGTCCTCTACTATTGGCAGGGCATTGCCACGCCTGACCTCGCACTGCACTTCGAGGTCAACCCGATCACCATCCGCACTCGTATGACGCGCGCTCGCGACAGACTTCGTTCCGCCTTCACCCGCATGTCCGGCGGCGGGGAGCATCAGGTCTCGGTGGAGCAACTCGAAGCCCTGATGCGGCTTGTCGTCGAGCCCACGCATTGATGATGAGCGCGGCCCAAAGCGCGGCGGTCGGTGGGCTGCCCCCGGGGACTCAGCTGGGTCGCTACCAGATTCTGCAACGAATCGCGTTGGGCGGCATGGCGGAGCTGTACCTCGCCCGCCAGCAAGCCGACGCGGGCTTCACCAAGCTGGTCGCCCTCAAGCGTGTGCTCCCGCACCTCGCCGAGGACGCGGAGTTTGTTGGCATGTTCCTCAACGAGGCCAAGCTCGCGGCGAGCCTCGAGCATCCCAACATCGCGTCGGTCACCGACTTCGGGCAGGCGGGCCGCGACTTCTTCATGGTGCTGGAGTACGTGCACGGACGTGGTGTCAACGAACTCTTGCGTGCCGCAGCCAAGGCCGATGGTGTTCCCGTCGGGTGTGCCCTGTCGATCGTTATCGCCGTCGCAGCTGCGCTTCACCACGCTCACGAAGCGTCCGACACCGAAGGCGCGCCACTGGGGCTTGTGCACCGCGACGTGTCCCCCTCGAACATCCTGGTGAGCTACGACGGGGGCGTCAAGTTGGTCGACTTCGGCATTGCCAAGGCCACCTCCCAAGCCCAGGCCACGCGTTCCCGCTCGATCAAGGGAAAGCTGGCGTACATGTCACCTGAGCAAGCGCGCGGGGGCGCACTGGACCGAACCGCGGACGTGTTTTCGCTTGGCGTCGTGCTGTATGAACTGACCTCAGGGCGACGGTGTTTCTTTGCCGAAGGCGAGTTTGCGCTGCTCAACAAGGTCGCCGACGGCAAGTATCTCGCCCCCTCGAAGATCATCCCGTCCTACCCTCCCGCCCTCGAGGCGCTCGTAACCACGGCGCTTAGTATCGAGCCAGGCGACCGTTTTCCCACCGCGCGGGCGTTGCAGACGGCGCTCGAAGACTTCGCGGCCTCACACGACTTCAGACTTTCGACGGTTGCACTGTCGGACTTTGTCACGGAGTTGTTTGGAGAGACCCCTTACCCGACCACGTTGGTGCTCCCCTTGAGCGAGGGCCCCACGCCCGCATCGAGTGTCGGCCCCAACACTCGGGTCGGGCGACGCATCGGGTGGCTCGGGGGAGCCGCGTTGGGTATCGCCATCGGCGTTGCGGTGGGGGCCGCCGCCATGCGAACCCCGTCCATTCCTGCAAGTGACCTTCCGATCCCACCCGCGGTCGTCCCTGCCACTGGGTCAAGCGTTGCCGCCTCCCCGTCACCGGACCCCGAGCCCGCCCCCGGGCCGCCAGACGAAGGGGAAGATGACATCGAAATCGTCGACGAGAACGAGACCGCGGTGACACAGAACGAGCCTGCGGTGACACAAGCGGGCCAGCCCAAGACGAAACGCCGTAGGAAGCGGGGCGGAAAACGTCGCCGCGGTGGCCGGCAGACGCCGAGCACCCCTGATGTTCCCTCTGAGTTTCTGCCGCCCTCTCATCGCGACTAGGGCCGATAGCCGCGGGCACGGCGAGCATGATCTACACTGTGTCTGTGCTCGGCCAGGCCACCGCAGCGGTCTTGTGCGCCGCGCTCACGACGTCTGCACCGAGCCACGGAGCGGCAATCCCTGCGCCCCAGACCGCCGCCCGGCAGGCCGCCGAACTCACCCACGCTCGGCAGTACACCGAAGCCGCCGAAGCCTACGGTCGCGCGTTCGAGGAGACGGGCGATGCCGTGCACCTGTACAGCCAGGCGATGTCCCTGCGGCGAGCGGGAAGCTGCGCCGAGGCGATCGGAGTATTCGAGGCCTTCATCGCCGAGCGACCGCCGCAGTCCGATGTGGACGCTGCACGCGTTCAGGTTGGCGAATGCCAGACGTTGATTGCCCGTTCCGCGCCCGCGCCGGAACCCATTCCCATGCCGGAGGCGCGGCCTCCATCACCCGAGCCCTCGGAACAGGACTCTGCAACCCCTCGGAGCCAGGCGTCATGGGCACGCGATCCGTTGGGCGGTGTCCTGGTCGCGATCGGCGGTGTGGCTGCGATCACGGGCGGTGGGTTGCTGCTGGTCTCAAGCGGCTCCGCCAACGGGCCGGATAACGAGACGGAGCGCGCGCACGCTCAGCGAGAGACCGATGTGCGCAACACTTCGACGGCTGGCGTTGTCGTGCTGAGCGCGGGCGCGGCACTGCTCGTCGGCGGCATCGTGCGATACAGCATTGTCGCGCGACGAGGCCGAAGCGATCGGCTTAGCCATGGAGGACTGACGTGGCGGTTCTGAGGCTCCTGCTCGCTGGACTGGCGAGCACCGCCGTGGGCTGCAGCATCGATACGTTTGCCTGCAGCGACGCAAGCCAGTGCGACTGGAAAGGTGGCACGGCCGTTTGCCTTGTCGACGGCGCCTGTGCCTACACGGACGACGCGTGTCCCTCTGGTCTGCGGCGCTCTCCCAACGCGGCGACGAACCCGGGGGTCTGCGTTCAAGACACGGACGCGGCAACGACGACCGAGTCCACCGAATCCACCGAGTCCAACGGCCCGCCGCCGAGCAGCAGCTCGAGCGCCACCGAATCCGACAGCGCGGAGACCTGCGCTGCCCTTGAGTGGTTTCCCGATGCTGACGCCGACGGATTTGGGGACGTCAACGGCACGGCCATCGTAGCCTGCGATCCGCCCGACGGTTCGGCCAGCAACGCGGACGACTGCAACGACGCAGACCCGCGCGTCCGTCCCGACCACCTGCAGTGCGAAGACAATCCCGGGCTAGTCGCGTGGTACCGCCTCGACGAGGCCCCCGACGCCAACTTCGCGATCGACGAAGCGGCGGGCTCCGTCGGCATCATCGTGGGCACGCCATCGTTCGGTATCGAGGGAGCGTATGGAACCGCCGTCCAGTACGCCACGCACCCGGACAGCATCGAGATCTCCGAGACGCTCAGCCTGCTCGCTCCCGACGATGCCCCCGCTGTCGAAGGCACCATCGAGTTTTGGGCAAAGCCCGACGTGATCGACGAGGCGTGCATCACGGACTGCGCCCATTTCATCGTTCACATCAGCGACGGGGTGGGAGACGGGTTTGGCAACAACACGCCCGACTTCCACATCCACCTCAACCACGCAGGCGAAGGCTCGCCGTTTCGGTGGACCGCGCTGATCGACGGCGTCTTCGGCGGCGGGCAGAACTGCGCCGTGACGGGGCCAGAGGTCGAGTACGACAGGTGGACCCATGTTGCGTTCCGCTGGAGCGCACGAAGCTGCGCCTTGCTCATCGACGGCGTCTCAGTCGACAGCGCAACGGGAACCGCCCCGAGTCCACCGTGGACCAGCGCACGAATCGGACACCCGCCGAGCCGACCCGACCGCCAGTACCAAGGCGCCATCGACGAAGTCATGATCTTCAATCAGTCCCGCACCGACGCTGAGATTCGACGCGACTGCGGACGTGCGCCTTGTCCACCTGCGTAACGGTGGTCGGTGCGGTGCCTCGCGTGCGCCGACTGCCATCGGCTCCGCACTCGCACTTGCTCCCGGGGCGGACGTTGGGCGAGCATCACCGCGTAAGTGGGGGACACGACCATGTACGCGACGATCGCGAGCTGGGCGACGATTGCACCGGGTGCAAGGTGCGACCGGATCCTCGAGATCGTACGGCTGAGCCGCGGAGACAAGCCCCGCGCTCGTAGCAACTGCGAGCGCGTTGCGGATCTGCTTGTTCGTCGCCTTGGGCATCCGCTTGCGTGGCCGGCCGAAGAAACCTTCATCGAGATCACCCGGCTGTTTGCTGAGTACTATCTGCGACGCTACCTTGAGCGGCCGCTGTGCCCGGGCAGCAAAGCGCCGACGGGAGCCGCTGCCGCATTAGGTGTCAGCCGGGCTGCACTGCAACGGGTCCCGCAATCAGCCCTGTGGCTATGCAGCGAGCACACGAGCGAAGGCGAAGAAAACGTTCGTCCCGACGCATTGCCCGAGGCCTCGCGCTGGGGGGCGAACATCGCCACGGATGCGACCGCGGACTTCTGTCTGGCGGGACTGTGGAACGATCACCTGTTGCTGTTCTACGTGCGCGACGACTACTGATTCTTGCGGAGCGAGAGCACGGCGGGGCGAGGTCTGACCCCGCGCGATCCTCAGTGGACGACGATCGGACCTGCGTCCGTGTCGAGGTTGGCTCCGCCCCACTCGACCACCGTGAATCCCTTGCGTTGACGCTGGGGCAGCGTGGGTGCGCCGACCTCGACCGGCCCCTCGCTGCGCTCGAAGATCATGAACGCACGGATCACCGTGTCTGGTCGGGGCTCCACCGTGAGGCGTGCGTAGGCGCCATAGGTCTGCTCATCGACGAACTGGACCACGCTGTAGGGGTTGCGTGCCAGCTCGGGCAACCAATACGTGACCATATCGCCACACTCGTCGGCCGTGAGCGCAAAGCGGTCACAGGCTCCCTCAAGGAAGGTCGCGGCCTCGTCCCCGGGCACGTGCTGCCGAGAAACTTCACACCAATGCCGAGGCACACTCGTTGAGTTCGTGCATGTCCTTGGCCTTCAGACCGCAGTCGATCTCGGCCTTGGTGCCCTGATCAGCGCACGCCTCGAGCACGTCCTGCTTGACCTCTTCGAGGACCTGCTTGACCAACTCGGCATCGTCACCCGCATCGGCCATCGCTAGTTCCTCGAACTTCACGAAGAACTTGCCGCAGGTCTCGGCGTCCAGGCCTTCCCCGTGCGATTTTTCGTGCAGGATCTTCTCGGCCTCGGCCTCGGCGGCGTCGCAGACATCCAGGTCGGCGGTGGTCTTGGAATCAAGCTCGCAGCTGGCCACCTCGCCGT
Source organism: Nannocystaceae bacterium (assembly GCA_016763875.1). Lineage (GTDB taxonomy): Bacteria > Myxococcota_A > Polyangia > Nannocystales > Nannocystaceae > JAESSZ01. Next base: position 283 of record JAESSZ010000984.1, on the reverse strand, counting down.
AGAGTTCCGGGCCGATGTGCACGATGTGGTGCTCGTAGTCCTTCACGCACTTCGCGTGGTCGAAGTCCGCTCCGCGGACCGACGCGATGTGTTTGCAGATCTTGTCGAAGCTGGGGAGCTTCTCCGCATGGTGGGACAGCTCCCGCAGATCTTCGCTGTCGATCTTCTCGACCGCCTCGAGCGCAGCCGCTGAGCGGGCCAAAACGCCGGACTTGTCATGCGTGACGTCGAAGTGCTTTTCGGCGGGCTTGTCCGCCGCCTTCGTATCGCCTTCCGCTTTGGT
>JAESSZ010000983.1 GCA_016763875.1 Nannocystaceae bacterium | reverse complement strand
TGGACGTGTATCCGTGTGCGTACAACACGACAGGCGGGGGCCGATTAGGATCGGCCCAGTACTCGCGCCGTGGAATCGCGCACCAGAACTGAACGTCCTCGTAGACCACACGGTCGCGCAAGGAAGGATCGGTCAGATCGATTGGCCAGGCCCGTGCATCGAGCGTGCCTTCGTCCACCAAGTCCAGAAGCTGCGGCGACCGGAACGTGCCCGAAACATGATGCGAGTAGTAGGCGTGGTTGGCTTCGATGCCCTTGGTATTGACGCCACCGCCCAGCCCAAAATCGGCAAACGCCGCCGCCGCGAGCGGGCCCAAGATCTGGCGCAGCTTCTCTTGCGGCAGAATGTAGACGTTGTCCGGGCGATTGCCCGTCAGGTCCTCCTCGTCGAGCATCGCGAACATGCTGGAGATCTCCGGCTCGTTGTCCGTCAGTAGCCACGACAACGGTCCTTCTCCGTAGAGACCGTTGCGCAGCATGACCAACTCGCTGCTCGCGTCCTGTGTCGTCAAGGTCCACGCAAACGCGATGTCGTCACCACCCAGCCCGTAGTTGGCCAGCGCATCAATGACCGGTTCGAGGTCTTCGGTCTGCGCGGTGTGGTTGACCCACGTGAACGGGGACCGCACCGGCTCGCCGTCTTCGCCGCGCAGACGTGTCGTAATCACCACCGCGTAGCGCGTTTTCTCGCGCAACGGCAGTACCGGCTTGAAGATGAGCGTGCGCGACTCGTTCTCATAAAACGACACCAAATCGTCAGCCGGCGACAGTGCCGGGTCGCCGTCGTTTCCCGCAAAAATATTGGGCCGGTCGAGCACGCCATCCAGATCGATGTCCTCGCCTGGGTCGAGTTTGCCGTTGCCGTTGATGTCCTCGTCGGTCGTGTCGTACGCGAGCGCCAGTGTGGCGGTCTTGGGGTCGTGCTCCCAGTACTGCTCCGGTGTACGCAGCAAGATCGGGAAGTTCCCCTCGCCGAAGTCCAGTGGCACGGGCTCAAGATACGTCGGCGATCCCGGGGTAATATCGAAGACGTAGACCGCGTCGTTGGAGAACTCGTAGTCGTCGCCGCCGATGAGGAAGTCGCGATGCCTCGCGAGGATGGACTCCAATAACAGGGGCTTGTCGAATCGAACGGTTATCGGCTGGAAGACCCCCCACCCCGACATCGCATCGATGCGCTCGCGCGCGGTGCTTTCAAGTTGTGTGGGCGCCACGAGACTCGCGTTGACCCGGAGACCGGTCGGCGAGGACGGATCGTGCCGCGTCGCGATGTCATTCGGAAACGGGATCTCGGGCAGCGGCCGGTGGTCAAAGTCGAAGACCACGCGCGGCCCCTCGCCGTCCATCGTGCGAGAAAGTCCCTCGGCCGGCTCCGCGCAGCCTGCCCCAGTCCCTACCAAGCACAGTACGAATGCGAACGCGCGACGATCCATCTGACCGAATTGTGCCGACTTTCCTCCGGGTTCGAAAGCCGGTCATCGTCCTACCAGCACATACCCCACCCCGCCTTCGAGATTTCGTTACCCTTGCGGCTTCGTGATGACCATGCCTGGACGACCGCCGTCACCGCCAACACTGTCCCGACGCAGCCTCATCGCAGCCACCGTCCTGTGTGGGCTCGTCGCGGCACCACCGCCGGTCTCGGCCGACGAGGGCCAATGGATGCCGAAACAGATCGCGGAACTCGACCAGGCAGAGCTCTCGCGGCTGGGCCTGAAGCTAACCGCGGCTGAGGTCTGGAACCCCGACGACTTCGGCCTCATGGCGGCGATCGTGAACTTCAGCGGCTGCTCGGCGGGCTTTATCTCGGGCCAGGGCCTCCTCGCCACCAATCACCACTGCGCCTACGGAGCCATTCAGGCCAACAGCACGGTCGAGCACGACTATCTGACCAACGGATTTGTCGCGACGACGCAGGCTGACGAGCTTAGGGCCAAGGGCAAGACGGTCAAGGTCTTGGAGAAGATCACGGACGTCACCAACGATATCCGCGAGGCGATCATGGGTATCGACGACCCAGCGGCGAAGAAACGAGCCTCAGACCTTGCCGGCAAGCTCATCGTCGAGGCGTGCGAGAAGCAGGCGAACCGAAGTTGTCGCGTCGCACACTTCTACAACGGCAGCGAAGTGCAACTGCACCAGTACCTCGAACTCAAGGATGTGCGCCTTGTGTACGCGCCGCCGTCGGGCGTCGGGAATTTTGGCGGAGAGGTCGACAACTGGATGTGGCCGCGGCACAGCGGTGACTTTTCGCTGCTGCGCGCCTACGTCGGGCCCGACGGTCAGTCTGCGGCCTACTCGGAGGACAACGTCCCCTACAAGCCCAAGCGGTTTCTCGAAGTGAGCACCGAAGGGGTGCAGCCGGGGTCCTTTGTCGCCGTGCTGGGGTTCCCCGGGCACACCGACCGCTACCTTCCGGCGGCCGAGATGCGTCGACAACTCGAGCAGTTCCTGCCCAGTCGCGTCTCGCTGTACGGCGAGTGGATCGACATCCTTGAGGAAGAGGGCGGCAAGTCTCCAGCCGTCAAGATCAAGGTCGCCGCAAAACTGCGGGGACTGGCCAACCGCCACAAGAACGCGCGGGGAATGCTTGAGGGCATCGCACGCGACAAACTCCTGGAGCGACGGGAACTCGAAGAGAAGGCGCTCGCGACCTGGGCCGTCACCCAAGGCGGGGACTACGACGAAGTGCTGCCGGGCCTGAGTCGCCAGGCCGCCGAGCGCAAGGCAACGTTTTCGCGAGACTTCCTGCTCGACAACCTAAAGGGCGGCGCGGGCACTCTCGCCACGGCAATAGACCTCGTGCGGCGCGCCAAGGAGCGCGGCAAGGCGGACCTCGAACGTATCTCGACGTACATGGACCGCGGCGAGAAACGCCTCTGGGGCCGCATCGAGGGCCGCTTGCGCGACTACGACCCGCAGGTCGACCAGCGTCTCCTTGAAGCCATCTTTGCGCGCATCGAAGCACTACCGCCCGCGCTCAAGTTCTCTGGCATGCGGGCCAGCGACATCGCCGGCTACTTGAAAAAGACGAAGGTCAACGACGAGGCGTTCGTGCGCGAGTTGTTCGACGCTGCGGATGCCGCCGCGATCGAGGTGAGCCGCGACCCAATGCTGGCACTCGCCCGTGATCTCGTGGTCGCCATGGAGGCCCATGAGAGCGAAGGAAGACGCCGCAGTGGCGAGATGCTCGAACTCGGCCCGCGCTACTTCGAGATGCTTCGTGCGGTGCGAAAGGGCCCCGTGTATCCGGACGCCAACGGCACGCTGCGCTTCTCCTACGGGACGATCAAGGGGTACAAGCCACGCGATGGCATGACGGCGACCCCGCAGTCGACCGTCGCCGGCCAGGCGGTGAAGCACACAGGCGCGGAGCCATTCAATCTTCCGGCGCGCTTGCTCGCCGCTGTGCCCGAGGCGAGCAAGACGTACTGGGCCGATCCTGAGCTAGGGGATGTACCCGTCTGCTTTTTGGCGACGGGCGACACGACCGGCGGCAACTCCGGCAGCCCGATGGTCGACGGTCAGGGCCGCTGGATTGGCCTGAACTTCGACCGCGTTTGGGAGAACATTGCCGGTGACTTCGGCTACGACATGAGCCGCTCACGCAACATTGGTGTCGATGTCCGGTACTTGTTGTGGAGTCTCGACGCCGTCGATGACGCGACACGGCTGCTCGAGGAACTGGGGGTCGCGGACAAACGAGGCGTGGGGAGACGCTTGCCTGGTGATACGGCGGTATCAGCCACCGCTGACCAGCCGGAAGAGACCAGCGGTGTCGCAACCGAGCACAGCGTCGATAACACGGAGGTGGGCACGCCACTGTCCAAGAGCGGCCGAGCGCCCGGCGAGGGAGCGCCGCGGGCCGCGTCC
>JAESSZ010000100.1 GCA_016763875.1 Nannocystaceae bacterium | reverse complement strand
TGCCGGTGAGCATGCGCAGCAACTCGGCGGCAACGAGCCGTGAGGCACACAGCACGGCGTGAATCCCTAAAACCTGACTCTCGTGGGCGGCCTTGGTCTCGTAGAAACCGGGGTCGTCCACGCGCGCGACGCTGCGAAGCGCTCCCATGTCGGCGGCCAGCGCAGCCGCTGCGACGTTGACCGTGTCACTCCCGGTCACTGCGACGACCAGGTCTGCTTTGTGGACCTCCGCCTGTCGCAGTGTCGCCCGATGGGTTGCGTCCCCGCGGAGGGTGAGCGCATCAACGCTGTCCTCGACCTCGGCCAGATTCGCCGGATCGCGGTCAATGACGACGACCTCGGCGTCTTCGGTGAGGGCGGTCGCAAGATACCGCCCGACGCCACCACCACCGATGATCACGATCTTCATGAGTCCCCCTCGCTGTGCGCGCGGTTGATCTCACCCGTAGCGTGGTCCGACGCGATTGGAGCGGCGGTCTGCGATTGGTCCGCACCCACTTCTTCGTGCGGTTTGATCGCGCCCTGGTCGGCGAGGTAGCGGCGAAGCACACGACTTGAGACGAGGTCTATCAAGACCAGGCCACCGAGAACCGTCGTCGTCACGAGCGACGCGAGGTCGGTGAAGCGCTGGGCAAAGCTAATCGCAATTGCAGCCGCAAGCGCGCCCTGGCCGAAGAGGCCGTAACCGAGCCGAATCGAGGCGCTATTGCCCGGGAGAAAGGTCCACGCTGAGACCGGAGCGGCGAAACGCAGGGCGATTCCTCGGGCCAGCGCGTAGCCGAGCGGCAAGAGCCACGCCCAGCCGGACACGGGCATCCAATAACATCCAGCCAAAAGGAGGACCAACACGCGGGTTGGAAAGTGGAGAGGCGCAAGCGCTTGGTCCAGCCGCGCCGCGTACGGAGACGACACACCGACGAGCGCACCCGCGATGAGATTGACAAATAGCGGCGAGACGCCGAGTGCGACCCCAATGCCCGCGGAGAAGGTCACGGCGCCGACCGTCGCGACAAGAATCCTCATCGAGTCGTCTTCGCGACCGATGAACACCGTGAACAACACGCCCGATGCTGCACCTGCACCGATCGTGATCACGCCCCACTCGGTCAGCGTGAGCCCCAACGCTTCGGCGGATCCCGCCGCTCTCGCGCCAGCCATCGCGATGCCGAACGCCAAAATTGCCGCGCACTGCCCCGCCGCGGCCAGGCTACCTAGGAGCTCCAGACGCTGTGGGGCTACCGCGTGGCGTTTTGCGGCCAGGTCGATGAGTGCGACCGACGACACGCCCGCGGCTGCCCCGATCGTCAGCCCGATCCACAGGGCGTCGGGTGCGATCCACAGCGAGGCCAGCGTCGCCCCGTCCGACAGCAGAGGCACCGCGGCTATGGGGTTAGCGATGGCGAGCAGACGCGGGTCCAAGAACTGGACCGCCGCCACGGCTGCCCCGCCGACCAAGGCGATAGAAAGCACCGAGGTCGTCATGCCCGCGAGGCCCACCTCCAGTCCGCCGCGGATCTTTCGCAGCCCGAGTCCGACCAAGAATCCCATCACGCCCAGGACGAACGAAACGAAAAGATCCAAGGCTTGAAGTACCTCGGGGGTAATCCACCCGAGCGCGTACGGCCCAATGATGACGCCGAGCAGGAGGTACTCGACACCCGACAGGAGCTGCAAACGCGAGGCATACGTGGAGATGGCGCGGCCTCCAACGAAGGCCACCGCCACAACGCCGACAAAGATGATCGTCGTGTTCAAGGGAAGAACCGGCGCGATCACACTCGGGAACGATGGCGGTGCACAACCCCCCGCACCGCCATCTCGTCCGACGGCGTCTAGGGGCCTCAAACAGGGCGGATTCGGCCCTTTTCCCGCGCTTTGTGAAGCTGCCTTGGCGGCTCGGCTGCGCGTCGTTGCAACCGACGGCCCGCGCTACGACGACTCAGACGAGACATCGCACAGCCTCGCGAGTCCGGCCAGACACCCCTGCCATCCGCGATTGTGTTGGTCGCGCGCAGCATCGCTGACGATTCGCTCGTGGATTACGATGACTTCTGTTTTCCCATCGCGCGCCTCGAAACGCACGGTCACCCGTTCCGGAGGCATGGTCGCGGGCTCGACGCTCCAGGTGTAGACGAGTTCTTTCGGCGGCGTGATGCTCTCGCACTCACCCGAGATCCACGTCGTGTCGCCGGACGCAGACACGTTGGCGATGCGGTAGCGGCCGCCGACCCGCAAGTCGACCTCAGCCACCGGGCAAGACATCCCCTGCGGACCCCACCACTTCGTTAGTTGCTCAGCGGTGGTCCAGGCCTCGAACAGCCGCTGTGGCGTAGCGTTGATTATTCGGCGCACGATGAGATGGATTGAGGTTCCTGTCACTTGTCCTCCGTTTCCACGTGGCGGGCCAACGCGTCCAGCGTTCCGTCCCAGAAGGCGCGGTAGTGCCCGACCCAGCGTTCAATATCTCCTAGCGGCTCTGCGTTGAGCGAGCAGCGGTGCACGCGACCGTCGATCGTGCGGTCCACAAGTCCCGCGCGTTCGAGAACACGCACGTGCTTGGACGCCGCGGGCAGCGTCATGTCGAACGGCGCCGCGAGCACGGTGATCTTGGCCGGGCCTTCGGCCAGGCGCGCAAGCATCGAGCGACGCGTTCGATCGGCAAGCGCATGGAAGACGGCGTCGAGACGATCGTCTTCAGCACAAAGCATCGCGCTTGACAGCATGACACGCAGAAACTAAACCTTTTGGTATACCAATTCAAACCGGGTGGTTGAAACCACCGAGGACGAAGCGACCATGGCAAAGCCCATCCACCAAGAAGTCACGTTCAACGGCACCCCCGAGCAGTTCTACGACGCGTACATGAACGAAAAGAAGCGCGCCAAGTACACCGAGGGTGCCACGACCATCTCAATGGAGGAGGGCGGCACGTTCTCTTGCCACGGCGGCACCATCACTGGCCGCAACATCGAACTGGTGCCCGGGAAACGCATCGTTCAAGCGTGGCGGGTGGCTGGCTGGCCCGACGGCATGTACACCACGGTGCAGTTCGAGTTGTCGGAGTCCGACGGCAAGACACAACTCGTCATGGACCACTGCGGCGTGCCCGACGAGTTCGAGGACGGTGTCGCCAGCGGCTGGCACGCGCGCTACTGGGAACCTCTGCAGAAGTTCCTCGCTTGATCCCGCGCTAGGGGGACTCGTCCGTCACGACGAGGCCGAGGTCTTGCCGCTCGTGCAAGACCTCGCCGGTCTGCGCATCGAATACGGCGCCTCCGTGTCGGTCGGTGATGGCGATCCGCCGACCGTCGCTGGACCAAGACACGCCCCCGATCTCGGAGACCGGGCGTCGCCATAGCCGTTTCGCATTGTCGCGGTCGTAGATCGTCGCCAGACCGCTACGCACTGACGCGCGGGTACGCCTTCCAGCCCCTGCGTTTTTGCACCTGCGTCAGACCGAGATTCGCCCCGTGTTACAGATTCTCGTGTGAAGAAGTGGGTCGTCGTCGCGCTGTTGGTCGCTGTCGCCGCAGGTTGGTGGTTGTCCCAGAGTACCGAGAACACCGCCCAGCGGCTCGCCCATGTAACTCGCACTGCCCCCGGCTCATCTCCGCGCGGTAGCGAGCACTCAAGTGGCGAGGTCAGCCCTCCGGACAGCAACGCCAAGGTGACCAAGAAGCGGCGGGTCAGCAAAGCAGAGCGCAAGGCGGTGCGCGAGCGAATCGTCAGTGGGATCAAGGCACACCGCGAAGCCGCCGAGCGCACGGCCGCGCACGCGCCACCCGACACGCCAGAGCCGGGCTACAAAAAAGGCGACATCAAAGACAAGTCCGGCGGCAACCTCTCTGGCTTCATCGCGACGATCAACGAAGATTTCATGCCACTCGCCGACGAGTGCTACCAGCAAGCGCTTGAGGCCGACCCAGCGCTACGCGGCATGCTCGACGTGAACTTCGAGATTCTGGCCGACGAAGACGTTGCCGGCATGGTCGACGCGATTGAACTCGGGGAGGAGAATGAGATTCATGACGCGGGCATGCTCGAGTGCATTCGCGAGACGATGCTGTCGACGATCTTCCCGTCACCCGGGCATACCGGTCACGATGCTGTACGATTGACGCTGCGATTTTCGCCTGAAGAGGACCCCGCTGAGTAAGCGGCGCTGGGACCGACCCTGCAGTCGTTCTAGTCAAAAACCGCCGCGGCGCAGTCGAGCAACGTAGTGTCGGCGAGCGCTTTTTGTGCCGCACGGTCTCGCGATGCATCGATCTGGTACATCGGGATCTCCCAGCCGTAGGTACCTGAACGCATGAGGTAGTCGTCTGAGTTCTGGTCATGCGAGAGGTTGAGGCCGTGGCCCAACTCGTGCGCCGCGGTTCGGGCGGCGCCGATCATGGCGGGGTTTGCTGCGTTGTTCAGGTTTGGTTGGTCGCGCACGTAGATCTCGTGGTCGCCCGCGTAGTAGCCGTTGGGACCACCGACTTCGGGCTGGAACCACATGTCGAAGCCTTCGGACATCGTCGAGTCGTCGGCGACGACTTCGAACTCGAAACACACCGCGGACTGACTGCGCCAGATGTGGTTCATCTCGGCCAGGATGTCGCCCAGCTCGGCGTCCGACAGGCCGCTCGCACCAGCGTGCACGCGAACGCTGACACGATACAGCGGCTCGAATGGCAGCGGTTCAACGGGAGCGCCAGTGGTTGTCCCGGCATCGGAGTCGCCGCTGCCATCGTCGTCGAGCGGTCCACCTTCGAGGGGTCCACCGCCACTGTCTGTATCGTCGCCCTGCCCCGCGTCTGACTCGTCACCTGGCCCACCGTCCACCGGGCCGCCCACCGTCGAATCGCCGTGTTCGTCACCGGCCGTCGGGTCTGACGACGCTTCTCCGGTTCCGTCTCCGCTCGTGAACTTGGGGACCTCGTTCGTCGGTTCGGCGTCGCAACCTGATGCCGCTAACAACCCCCCAATCAATGCCACCCGTACACGCCCAGCCATCGTGGACACCGATGTAGCAATTCGCGCGCCAACGAACAAACGTCTTTGATCTGCGACGAGGCAGCGTCAGCACGCGTATGAGATGGGCTAACTGCCCAGCCTTGTTCGACGTCGTCGTGCCAATAGTAAACCGAGCCAAAGCACCAGCGGAGGACTGGTCTCGCCAGAACGACACGAGCAGCCGGCAGCGTCGTCGTCCGCACCCGCGTCACCGCCAGAGGAGTCGCCGCTGCCGCCCGTTGAACCGTTCTCGCCAGCACCAGCGTCCTCGCCCGCAGGAGTCTCATCCGCGTCACCGTTGCTGCCATCGGTATCGTCGCCACCGTCCGTCGACGCCCCCGAGCCGCTGCTATCGCTCCCGTCGTCACTCGGAGGCACACCCGTCGGCACACACGCGTTGCTCTCACGTCGCACAACTCGTCAACCTCGCAGTCGAGATCGATCAAGCAACAGCCTTCGACGGGCGCGTTGACGCAACCTTCGATCGCGTCACAGCTATCGGCCGTGCACACGTTTTCGTCGTCGCAGTCCGGGGGACCACGTGGCGCTTCACAAGCATTGTTCACGCACAGCTCGTCGCCGTTACAAAGGTCGTCGTCAGCGCAATCGTCGTTGTTTCCGCAGACGTGGTACGCCATGCCCTGGAGGCCTTGCACTCCCGTGTTGAGACCGGTCGCAAACGGATCCGCGCCCGTCAGATCGCCTCCGCCTGGCGGGACCAGGTAGATGTCTTCGCCGTTCAACACGTAGTCGCCGACCGCAGAGTGCAACATCGCCTGCACACCCTCCCCCTCTGCCAGGGCGGGCAAAGTCGCCCATGGCGCCGCATCACTAAGATCGCCACCCGCGGTAACGTCGAATATTCGCGGGCCCAGGAACTCTGCGCCAAGCAGCGTACCGCCGATATCCATCCCCGCCAGCATCGTCTGCCCGGTCGTGAACGGAGTCGCCCCCGTGAGGTCACCGCCCACCTCGATGTTGTAGACGTCCATTGCGACCACCAAAAGGTCACCCGTTGCGTCGAAGAACAGATCGCCTGTCAGCGGCAGGTTCAGCGCAAAGAAGGTGGCGTTCTGGGCGATCACCCCTTCCGTTTGGATCTCGACCACGCCCGGTGACGGGCAGGCTGGACACGAGATAATGATCCGCTCATCGTCACACCACAGGCTGCCCATTCCGACGAGGCCCGTGGCGTACGGCTCTGCGTCTGTCAGATCGCCCCCGTCCCCGAGCACTGTGATCTGTCCGGTGTTGGTCTCGGAGACGTAGATATCTCCACCCGGCCCGATGCAGATCCCCGTCGGGTTACTGAGTCCGGTTGCAAACCGCGTCGCCTCAGAGAGATCCCCGCCTTCGGTGAACACAAGCACCGAACCTCCTTCCGCCTCGGTGACCAGAAGATCCCCGGGCGCCGCCAGTGCCAGAGACGGTGCAAGAAGACTCGACCCGACTATTGCGATACCTAACTTATTCACTAGACCAAGATCCCAGCCAGCGGCCCCGACCCATCGTCGAACCCGCCAAATTCATCAATATTCAAACCCATTGCGTTGCAACATGAAACCAGTAACTGACAGTGACTCTCGCCATTGAACTGATGGTAACGCTCTGTCCGAACCGTCCCGCCACCGCCTCCGACCATCACGAACGGCATGTCCGACCACGAGTGATTGTTCCCCTGGGCGATCTCAGTACCCCACAGGATTATGGTGTTATCCAGCATTGTGCCGCCCTCGGGGTCCTCGATGCCGTCGAGACGAACCGCGAGGTAGGCCAACATTTCCGCGTACCACGTGTACACGGTCGTCATCCATGCGCGCGCCTCGGTGTCATTGTTGGCGGCGTGGGTTGTGGCGTGATGTAGTTGATCGTCGCCTAAAAACGGATAGGGCTGATTGTCGTTTTCGCCCCGTCGGATCATGAGGCTACCAACATTGGTGATCCCGCATGCCATCGACTCAACCAGGATGTCGATCTGCTGCTTCACGAGAGTCTCAGCCTCGGCGGTGTTGTTGGGCGGCGGCACCTCACCGATCTCGAACTCCTCGCAGTCGTACTCCGCGTTGAGCCAGTTCTCGATCTGCCCGATACCGGTGAGGTGTGCCTCGATCTTGAGTCTGTCGGCCTGGTTGACCTTGCCGTGCAGCGAGTCGAGTTCGTCCTTCACGATATCGACCACGCTCAGACGCTCGGCCTTGCGTTTGGCTTTCGTCATCGCATCAGCCCCGGCCTCACCGAAGAGTTGCGCGAACACGGCGGCCGGATTTGACTCGGGAGCCAACGGCTGACCGGGACCGGCGTAGCTGATTCGACTGCCAGGGTGTGCGCCACCGGTTTGCACGCCGAGTTCAAGCGACTTGAACGCGGTGTCTTGGCCGATTTGGTTCGCTACGGCCTGATCGATGGAGATCGAAGAACCCCAGCCATGCGGACCACCACTGTTCTGGTGCTGGAACTCGCTGCCCGGCATCATCGGCGAACCCGTAAACAGATACGCGGGGCCGGTCGTATGCGGACCACCCAGGGGGCTATCGGGGTCTACGATGACATCGAGCCCTTCGACGACGACCACCCGGTCCTTCACTGCCTGAAGCGGAGTCAGGATCGGCGACAACTCGAAGTCGCTAACACTCCCGGTGGGCGTCCAGTTTTCCTTGATCGTACCGTGCGGTGTGAAGAACGTAATGAAGCGTTTGGGTGCGGGCTCGGCACCCCCCTTTGCGCTCTGCAGCAATGGAATGAACGGGGCCGCGGCCGCGCTCACGCCCATGGTTTGCAAAAGTCGACGACGCGAGAAACGAGGGTTGAATCGAAGAGTCATGGCGCTGTCCCCTCAGTTTGCGTAGCGATAGCGGAAGGCATCGGTTTGGACGAGCGCCACCATCAGCTCTCGTACGTTGTAGTCGGACTCCGCGAATGCGGCGTCGAGAACCTCGAGGCTGCACGCGTCACCCTGAGGATCTTCGATCCTTCCGAACGCGTACCGGAACCACTGCCGCGCGACGCAGCTGCGAACGTCTTCGCTAGTCGCGAGCATGTTTGCGAGTTCGACCGCACCATCAAACTCGCCGTCGACGTCGGAACCGACGACCGCGCCGGTCTGGTCCACAGGGGGCCCATTCTCCGTCGCTCGATACGCCCCGATCGCATCGTAGCCTTCAAAACCGAGGCCAATACCGTCGATGAGGACATGACAGCCGGCACACGCGGGGTCTGCGGTGTGCTGCTCAAAAATCTCACGGGTGGTCGCCATAGGGTCAGGACTCGGCGGGATCGCATCGACGTCTGGTGGCGGTGGCGGTGGCGGCGTACACAGCAAGTTCGTCCGTACGGCCACCCCACGCTGAATCGGCCCCGACTGATCAGGGTGGGCGTGCGCGGCCAGGAATCCCGCGTGGGTCAGGAGCCCCGCGCGCTGCGTTGGATCCATCGCGACCGGGTCTCCTACGGTATGGCCGGATGGCTTGTCCACGCCGTACAACTCGAACAACGGATCCTCGATGTACGAGAAGTCCGCCGACAGCAACGTTTCGAGTTTGCCATCGCCTTGCAGCACCACCGCCTGTGCGAAGTGCTTCATCTCATTCTCCATCGCCGCGCGCATCGACACGCTCCACTCCGGGAACAGCTCCGTGGATTTCGTCGTGTGCTCGAGTTCGTCGACGCCGAGCCATTGCGTGTGGAAGCTGGCCACCGCGTCTCGGGCCCTGGTGTCAGTGAGCAGTCGAAGTGCTTCATCGCGGAGGCCTTCGGGGGTGTCCAGGGCACCATCCCGTGCCGCGTCGAGTAACTCGGGATCGGGGATGCTGTTCCACAGGAACAGCGAGAGACGGCTCGCCAACTCATAACCGTCTAGTACGGCGATGTTGTCGCTGCCCGGATCCGGAAGCGAGGTTTCGACCACGTACAGAAAGTTGGGGGACTGCAGCATCGCCGTTACGACCATGCGCACCCCGTCTTCGAAGGTATCGGCGTCGTCCATGAGCGCGAGGTATCGTGCGCTCTGCTCGGCGGTAAGCGGGCGCCGATACGCGCGGCGCCCGAAGTCGACGATAAACGAATCCGCGCATGTTGCCTCTGCTGGATCGCAGGCGACGAGATCCTCCACCTTCGCCATGGCCTCGAGACCAACGGCCTCTGCCAACGCGCGGTACTGCTCGACGGTCACCCCAGAGACAGGCGCCGTGACATTGGCATCGAAGGGGCCAGCCTTCTCATCGTCGTCCAACCCTTGGGTATCGGCAGCGATGCCCATCAGGTCGCGCACGGCGTTGGCGTATTGCCTGCGGGTGAACCTTCGTAGCGGCGCCTCGGCGACCGACGGCTCGTTCAAGCAACTCGACGGCTCCCCGTCATCGGTGCCCTCATCGGCGCCATCGGATGAGCCCGTCTCGTCCTCTCCAAGGTCATCGCCTTGCTCCGTTCCACTACCACCACCACTTGTGCCGCTCTCATCATCACTTCCCGGCATTCGATCACCTCGACAGCCGGTCAGCACAACGAGCGCGGGCACGACTACCCGACACCACGAAACCCACCACATACGTCCCTTATTGTCCGCCCGGCACCTGGTCCTTCAAACAATTTTTCAGCGCGTTTGCCGCTGGCGAATCAGACGATTGGGGCCTGTGGCCGACATCGGTAGTTTTGCCGATACACGAAGCAGGTGATCGCTAGAAACGTCCGGAGATGGATCCGCCCCGGCCTCCAGGCCACGACGACGCTCGCAACGTTCGCAACTCGCCGTTGCGTTTGCGCCCGAACAACTCGGTGGCGATCGGGAGCAGTCCGATCGCGGTCCCGACCGACGCACCAACAAGCACGTCGGACCAGTGGTGCCGCGCCGCCTGGACACGCATGATCCCCGACAGAAACCCGTAGCTCAGCCCTGCCCCCGCAGAAATCAAGACACGCGGTAATGGTCGCGCAAGACGGGGAGCGAATCGCAGGCCCGATGAAACCGTCACCGTCATGACCGCCGACGCGGTCGAGGTATGGCCAGAGAAGAATGAACGGTAGTCATCGTCCTTCTCGGAGATGCCCATCGACCCGCGAGTGTACGGTCGCGGACGGCCGGCAAACGACTTGGTGAACTCCGTGACGCCAACGGTCCACATCCAAGGCCAGACCAGCTCCATAAGTGGAGTCGCCCGTGAACGTTTCAGCGTGTACTCATTGCGGCACCTCACTGTCGCGTAGACCGCCCATCCAACCGCAAGACCGTACGCGCCAAACGTGAAGACGTCGCTCGCGGTTCTGGTACCTCGCGCACTGTCGACTGGAACCCGACGATCGATAGCGGGGACCCATTGGCCACCCTTGGCCTGAGTGACTCCATACAACCCGATAGCGCTCGCACCCATGCTGCCCGCGGTCAGGCCAAGATCGAGGCCGAACTGGGCGCGCTCGTACTCGGCGCTGCCCGTCTTGCACCCCGGGGAGGCCTGGGCGACGCCTGGAAAGCCAAGTGAAACGGCAACGAGCGCCAACATCGTGAGCAACACAAGTCTCATGGAGTGGACTTCGCTAGCCTCGCGCGAGCCGGTCGCCCTGCATGTGTGTTAGGCGGACCGGCAACGACGACCAGCTTAATGCGCTGCCCCTGCCGTAACCGTGCATCGACGGCAACGCCGTTGAGCGTGGCCAGTTGGCTCAGCTCGACTGGGGAGGGATTTTTGAGGGAGAGTTGCCGCAACGTGGAGCCTTCTTCCGCGACAACCACACGCAGTCGCATCGGCTGCGTCGCCAGGGTATCAGGGTCGGTGACTCGAGCAAGACTCGCCATTGTCTCCTCGACGGCGCCGAGCTTTCCGCCCCGATCTCGCGCAGGTCCAAGGCCCGCCACAACCACAACCGCGCCACCTCGCTGCGCGAAGGCGACGAGACCACGAACCGTGGATCGGCCGCTACCCACCGAAAACCCGCTCGCAGTGCCTGGTAGCCTCAACTTGACGGGCTCGGCGTCACGACGGGTTACTTCTTTCCGGCCAAAGAATGCAGCGGCCGCTTCGACCGCATTCGTTTCGGAGGACAGGCCTACCATCGGCGTGGCTCGTTCGTCCGGACTGACCGCAACGACACTGTCGAGTCCGATCTGCGATTTCCATGGGGCGGGCAGCGTCACGTCAAATGCGAGAGCGGGATGGACGAACCGTGCGCCTTGCAGAAATCCGCGGCGAGGATCATCGCCAAACAGCAGCCCGTCCATCCGATCGAGGTACTCGCTGCGCTCCCACCGTGCCCCGGTATCGCCCTGCATGCGCCCCACTCGCCGCGAGCGCTGCTCTGGGTTTGGGTCGCGGCGCTACGGCCACAACCAACGCGGTCACAACGCGGTCACAGCGCGGCCGAGGCGAGCACGTGATACGGCTTGTTGGACCACCCGCTCTCGAAGACCTCGGCGTCGATCTGCATGGTGACCCAGAGGCGGCTACCGGCCAACACAACCTTGCGAGGGGCGAAGCTTGGGGACGGCGCGTTTTCGGGGCGGCGGTCCAGAGCAAACTCGACCTTGTGCCATTGCTGCCCACGGTCGACCCGCCAGGTCTTGCCCGGGACTGGAATGTCCCCACGACCGGCCACCCATTGGGAAGCTCCCCGGCTCGAGGTCGTTAGCCACATTTCACCGGTATCGGACCGGCGGGACACGGAGTCGACCATGCCTAGAACGTCGCTCGGCGTCTCCCAAACCGTCCAGTTCGACGCGTCCCGGCGCGCTAGGTACGGAATCCAGGCCCCAGTACCGACCCCACCGGCGATCACGACCCCGGCGCCAGCACGGTCCTCGACGACACGGACATCGCCTGCGTTGGGGGTTCGCCCCGCGACATCTGGGAGGTCCAGTGTCTGCAAGGCCGCGCCCCCTTCCGGACCCCAGATGATCAATCGAGCCTCGTGATTGTCGAGCTCTGAGGCTATCGCGTAGACGTGGCCCGTCGCACTCGTCGTGAGTGTCACCGGGATGAATCCGTTCGGAATCTGCGGGCCACGCCCTTTTGGAAAAACGTCGATGCGTGGATCGAACGCCTTGTCACCGCCCGACCACATATCGACGTGCTGCAGCCCGAGTGTCCCTCGCTCACCCCAGGAGGCGAACGCGACATAGACACCACCAGCCGCAGGTGCCGCGTCCCACGGTTTCCACGCGTTGGCAGTCCAGCGAACATACTTGCGCACGCTCTCCACCCGCGGGCGAATGTCAGCAAGCACACCCACCACGTGGGTCGGCCAAGTTCCGCCGATGAGTTCGACATGCATGCCGCCGTACATCCCGGGAGGCCTCGCGTCGCTGATGTCGACGCTCGACCACTGCAGCTGTGGGCCCCGCTCGGAAAGCGGCGCGATTCGATTATGAGTACTGACGACGGTCGTGCCCCCCGACGGGTGGAACGTGAACGGAAAGTTGTCCGTCGCGTGGGCCACGAGCTCGACCACAACCTTTTCCGCCCGCGCCTCCGCGTTTGCGGGCGGGATCCGCTGCAGCTCCGTCGTGGTCGAACCTGCACTGGACGGCTCAGAGGTACCGACTGGCTCTGGGGCCGATTTGTGCTCCACTGGCGCACTGCTTGACGCGGCAGACTGCGTGGGCGTGCCCTGTTGGTCGGCTGCTGGTTTTTGCTCGGCTGGCGTCGCGGCGCAACTCATGACGCAAAAGAGGCTGATCGCAAGTGCCGGACGACGCATGCAGAAACAACGATCGGCGGCCACAATCGATACACCCGCATCTCGCAGAACGCCGCAGATTCGTCTTCCCCTGTGCCCGTGCTGCATCACCGTTCGACCGAAGTTTCCCGGCAGGGTGGCTACCTGCGGTAGCCAGTCATCGCAGATGGAAGCAGACTCTGGATTGCTGCAGGAAGCTCGGAGCGCGGCTGTATCTCGCATGCGGCCACTTTCGAAAGTGTGCCCGCAGGCAAAGGAAGGTGCGTCGCCTCGAGCTGTGGACCGTGCCCCGAGACCGACAAGATCGCGTGCGTCCAACGCAGCCGCTCAATGAGCCACCGCCGATGAACGGATGCGGTGACGTCGCTGCCTTCGGTCGTCGTCGGGGGTTGAAAAAGCACCCAATCCGTCGATGTCTCGATCAGCAGTCGCGGCAGACTCCCTTCGGACGTTAGCCAATACGCGGCCACGCCGGACAACGAGATCCGCTCGACCTCTGCGCGCCGTTCTTCACTGACCGTAAGTTCCTGCTTTACCGCGGCTGCCAGTTGGCGCGGCTCAGGTTGTGCTGACAGCAGTGCGCGTTGCTTGACGCCCCGCCATACCCCCATGGCCAACCCACCGAGCGCTCCGATACCAACCAGATCGTGGAGGGAGAGCAACGTGGGAAGCTGCCGCAGCGTGCCGAAAAAAACGTCGATGCTCAGCGCAGCTACAAATGCCGCGGCCGCGGCGGCGAAGACTGGCGCGAGTTCGTCGGATCTGAACTGCTGCTGCGACAATAGTGGACGTGTGCCACTGATGATGTGTCTCTGACGCCGAGCACCAAGGCGGCCGATCCGTCTTTCCAGAGCCGCCACGAGACGACTCTACCTGATATTTGCTGCAAGGCTGGCGGCCGTGAGCGGGCGAACACCACAAATTGTGCGATTGGGGTGCGGGCGCGGGCGACGAGAACCAGGACACCGACGTGTGGTGCACCGCGGTCTTCGGACGCGGCCGGTTTTCTTGGCGTGGGGACGAACGCGGTCTGCAGCAGCGACGTCTCCCCCTGCTGCCTCTAGTCCTCCGGCGAGGCGCCGAGCGCTCCGTTCAGACCGCGAAGAATCGCGCGTAGCAGAAGAATCCCGCGAATGCCAAGAGGAAAACAATGCCTGCAATGTGGAACGCCGCATACGCCCGCGAAGGACGGGCGTCCTCCGGCATGTCGGCGCTGCGAGCGACGAAGAAGTTGAGCGTGGCCAAGCCCGGCGCAGTAAGGCAGGTGAGGCTCGTCGCCAGGTCGATGAGCAACTTGAACTGTTGGCCGGAGAAACTCGCGATGATGCTAACCGCCCCTGCGCCACACAAGGCCGTTGCCGCCCAGTAGACCCACGTCCGGGCTCCCGCAGGACGACCCGGCTCGCGAAGTTCGTGCCACACCCCTTCGATTGCCCGCGGAAAGCCGTCCGAAACGGTGAGCGTCGTCGACACCATGGTTGAGAACGCGGCGATGAGGATCAGCGGGCGCGACCAATCTCCCAAGGCCGCGGCATAGACGTCGACGAGCAAACCGGCAAAAGCGACGCCATTGCCCGGAATCTCGCGCCCCGTGCCAAACAACGTCCCTGCGCCAAGAAACACGAAGCCGAGCGCCATGACGGCGGTCCCCATGTAGCCGACGTTGAAGTCGAACCGCGAGCCCTCGCGGGTCAGGGGTGCTTTTTCTGTTCGTGCCTTCTCAAGACTCCAGAGGGACTGCCAGACTGCTATGTCGATCGCCGATGGCATCCAGCCAACGAGGCCAACGATCAGCAGCATCGTGGTCTTGTCCATGGACGGCCACGCCTGGGCAACCGAAAGCGCGGTCACGTTGACCTGCGGGAGCAGCAGCACAACGGCCAGCAAGGTCGAAGCGGTGAGCACCAGCATCATGACCTTCATGAAGCTCTCCAGCAGCTTGAAACGGCCCACGGCGAGTAGGCCCGCGGCGCCCACGAGCAATGCGACGGACCAGAAAATCGGCTGCTGTTGCGTTGGTATCACCGTGGACAGCGGCCCCAACGGAATGAGCGTTGCGATGAGGCCAGCGGTGACGGCGATGACCGCGGCAAGCACCGTAAACATCGTGCCGACCGTCAGCAGCAGGAACGATACGAGCGCAAACTTCCCCAGCTTTCTGTAGCCAGTGAGCAGGCTTTGCCCCGTGGCGGCCGTGTAGCGCGGCGCCACCTCGAAGGCGGGGTACTTGAACACGTGTGCCAGCACGACGAGCCAGACCAGACTTAGGCCGAAGCCCGCGCCTGCCCGCGTCGCTTGGACCAAGTGCGACACGCCGATCGCGGTGCCCGCCCAAAGCAGTCCAGGGCCGAGGGCCGATACAAGAGTGGGACGCTTTGGGGCCATGCCTCGGCAGCTCCTTACTACAGCGGACGCGGCGATGTCTCGCCTCTACTCCCGCACCAGCCCGACGATCTGCAGAGCACCGGTTTCACGCCTTGCCGCGAGGTGGACTTCAACCCCGGGGAGGGTCTCCGTGTCACTCTGTGGGGCAATACGGACCACCATATATCCGTCTTTCGATCGACTCGGCGTCAGGCCCAAATAACAAATCTGGTGACCAGCATGCTTTCCACGCTGCGCCTTCCAGCCGGTTTCGCGACCCGCACGATCGTAGGCGATTGCCCAATACGTCACGGCCGACTCTGGCTCGAAGCCGTAGCGCACCATGAGGTCGTCGAAGCACAGCTCGTGCGAGTCTCCATTTTGACGGACGACAAACTCGTCGAGCGGTGCGACCTGCGACAGCCAGTACTTCCCCGTTTTGTGCTGTCGCTCAATCAGCGTCCGCGTCAGGTACGCGTGCGCTTCTTTGTTGTATGCGGCAGCGCGGACGGCAGCGTCGATCTGCTCGGGTGTGATCCGCATGATGATCTTGGCCGCCCAGAACCCGTCGAATCGATCAGTGAACGTGAACGGCGGATAGTACTGGTTCGACTTGAAGTTCGCGGGGTCATACAACTCGCTCTCGAACCACCCCACACCTTCGATTCCACTCGCGGCGTCGGGAATCCGCTCCCACGGGCGGACCCAGAGCCCCAGGGTAAAAACCGATGCCGCACCGTAGGAGAAGTCGACCGAGTGCTTGAATCCCGACCACGGGATCGGATTCGACATTGCCCAAACCCCTAACGCGTTGCCAAAGTCGAGCAAGTAGAGCTTGACGTAGTGCGTGTCGCGGTCCTCGATCCACATATCGAGTGTGTTGTCTTGCTTGATGTCGGTGTGGCCGAGCCACGCGAAGATGATCTTCTGCCCCCGGATCGAGCGTCGGTGCTCGTGGTCGATAGCGTCGTTGGGGTCATCGTCGCGAATACCCGCACGGGCATAGCCACCGATTGGCTTGCCCGACAAATACTTGCTCGCTAACCCCCGGAACTTTCCCTCTGCGTCTGGAGGGTTGCCTCGCGCGAGCGTCGCGTCGAGATCTTCAGCGGTCATCGCACGCGTGTTACCGAAGAGGTCTTTGACTTCGGCATCCTCAGCGAGCCGCAGATCCTCTCGCCGAAACGTGACGACGTCGTTGCTGGGCACGTTGTAGCCCAGCAAGTGTAGAAGCCGCTGGCATACGATATCCGCACCGGTATCAAGCCCGGGCTGCTGGGGTCGGTCGAACTTGAGGATGTACTTCTCGCCACGGGCGTCTTTGAAGAGCAGGCCAGGCGCGAGCCCACCGACCTTGGTCGCGGTGATGGTCCACGGCAAGTAGGCGTCAGCGGGCTCGTTCGCCTCGGGTCCACGTCGCACTTCAGCGAGCGAGACCTCGCGGACACCAACGCGGTTGGTAAACCATGTCGAGTTCGGAACCTCACCCAACGCGTTGATGTCTTGCGCGCGAGGCTTGCCGTGCAGCGCGAGGGTCCCTTCGATGTGGCCCTCGACGCTCTCGACGCGATACGCGTTCATCAGGAATGGCCGGTTGCGCGGAGCAACAGGCACGTCCGACCGATCGTTGACCTCCCACGCCACGGGTCGATTCGCGAACCGAATCTTACTCACCGGCGACGACGCGCAGGCGCTGAGTGCCAGTAGAACAAAGCTGAAGATGCGCCAGGTCATTAGGTGGACAGCGGGTCGAAGTTGAGGTTGAAGAACACAGATCCGTCGTTCGCGAAGGCCACGAAAATGCGCGCCAGGAAGTCTTGCCTGGTGTGGAAGATCAGACCGGGGCCTCCACCCACGCGCCACTTTTGGAACTTGATGTCCGAGTACGAACGAAACGTCCGCCCTGAGTCGAAGAACAAGTACCCAGTGGCAACCTCGCCAATGGGGTAGCGGTACTCGACGACAGAAAAGGTCGCGAGCCGATCCCGAAACCGAAATCGCGGGTAGCCACGAAGTTGCACTGGCCCACCAAGCTGAGGCAGGCGAACGAAGGGCACTCGACGCAGCGGGCCCGTGACGCCTTCCCAGTGCAGTCTCAGATGAAGTACCCGATCTCCGCGGTACAGATTGATTAGCCGTTGGACGTCAAACTTGTACGTCACGAACTGCGACGGGTCCGTGGGTCGGATGCCGTCGGTGTACTCGGCCTCGCCCAGCAGCTTCCACCCGGTCGAAGGTGTCGCCGCACTGATCCAAGGGGCCACTCTTCTGAAGTTGTTGAACGTCAGTCGCAATCCGGTCTGACTCGCGGCAAGGCCGTTGCGATACCCCACCAAGGAGTCCCTCTCGTAGACCGAGGTCGTATTGACGGACGATGACTCACCGCGTCGAAGATTGGTAAACGACCGATACGCCAGCGTGGTCCAGAGATTCAGCGACAATCCGCGCGCTACCTTGAACCGGAGCCCGCCGCGGTATTCGTAGGTGTCGGCCTTGAAACGGGTGTCGATCGCCGTCGCGTCCGCGAGCGGGTCGATGGTTTCGGCACCGCGGTCGGCCGATGGCAGTTCAGCGACATCGTTGTTACCGATTCCGAAGAAACGATGACTCCGTGCCTGCCAGTAGGAAGCCGCGGCGGTGACGGCCACGATCGACGAAAGACGGTCGCCGCTGGAGGCCTTGAATCCCACAAAGCGCTGGTCAAGCGTGCCGAACAGAACACGCCCGGAGATCCGCTCGCGTTTTCCGAAGAGGTCCTTGTGAAACATACGGGCCCCGTATTGTCCGCCGTTCCCGGTCTCGATGTTTGCGAGCGGAAGGATCGCCGCCTTGCCGTCGTCCATGAAGAAGATGTTCGCGAACTTGGTGGGCAGCTGGTAGCGGTCGTAGAGGAACGCAAATCCACGCAGCGGCATTGCGACGGCACGTACGGCGAGACGCGGAACGTACAAGACGGCTCGAGGCGCCCAAAGTACGGCACGATGCGCCCCAGGGTCGCCCTCGACGACCCCTCCCGCCTCACGCGGGTTCGGGGTTGCGTCGGTCGAGTCGCTTCGAACGTCAGCCCCCGTGAAAGCCTCGTCTGCGGCCGGCTGTTCCTGCGCCGACTCCTCCGGGTCTACGACCGGGTCCGCGGCGAGTGCGGTGGCGGAGACTGACAGCCCTAGCGCCAAG
This sequence comes from Nannocystaceae bacterium, assembly GCA_016763875.1. Taxonomy (GTDB): domain Bacteria; phylum Myxococcota_A; class Polyangia; order Nannocystales; family Nannocystaceae; genus JAESSZ01. Next base: position 1,391 of record JAESSZ010000100.1, on the reverse strand, counting down.
CCTACAACCCGTGGCCACAACTTCAACGCGTGCATTCTTGCGGCCCTCACGGCAAGGATCGACCACATCAAGTCCGGATACGACCCGGTGTCCCGGCGGCAGATCGCGAGAGTATCGCCTTCGGGTTCCCGACGGCGGTCGTCCCCAAAGAGGTAGGCAACGTTGCGATGCTCCGTCACTCGCGTCATCGTGTACGCGATGGCGTCGCCCTCGTCCACGGGCCCTCACCGTCCCAGATGGCTTCGAGCGGCAAACCGTCGCGTCCGCCGCGAAGCAAACAAGCGTGTTCGACGCCGGTCGACCCCTCGCAGCTATCAGAGCTTGAGATCCCGGACGCGGGTAACTTAGAACGCGGCCTGAAGCTGAAGCCGGATGATGTGGTCCGAATGCTTGAGTTGCCCGTCGCCGTACTGCGCGAAGTAGTCCAACTGCAGCTTCAACGGGTGCCCGGCAAAGTAGTAGCTCGTACCGCCACCGACCTCATCTTTGCGCGACAGCGACGTCGCGTCCCCAAGCGGATTGACCTGGCTGTAGCGGGCGGCGAACTCGAGCGGCAGGCGCGGGATGAGGTATCCGGCGGTCGCCGACCAGCCCAGGCCGTTGCGGGCAAGTTCGCGGGCGGCCGGCATCTCGAGACCCATGTCGCCGACGACGACCGCCTCGCCAAAGTTGCGACGGCCTTGCCGGAAGAACACATCCGAGAACAACGAGAATCCCGCGATCTTGAACACGACGTCGGCTGTCACGTTGTGATAGTCGGTCGTGCCTCCGTCGGACGGCGTGCTCCCTCGGACACCTCGATTGCCGACTGCGCCATCGACGAACGCATACGCCGCTCCCAACGCCACCCGTGGGTGTAGCGATCGTTTGAAGTCCGCCTCTTTGTAGTCCTTGAACATGCCCAGCGGAAGCACTTCGACGCGGGCGAGGTAGAACATCTCGAAGTTGCTCGGCTGGTACTGGTCACGACCTTCCCCAAAGAAGACGCCAGCGTAGTAGCGAAGCTTGTCCAGCCCGCGGAAGTCCTTGGAGCGGATATCGATGCCGATGTCGCGGTCGAGGTTGAACTCGCCGTTGGCCAGCGACCGGTCGACCAACTGCAGATCGCCGGAGGAGACCACCCGCTGGCGGCTGTAGGGGACTTTGGCCTGACCAATGCGGACGGTGAGGTCGCGGAAATAGTCGAAGTCGAAGTACCAATCCAGGATAGGCGTGCGATGCGTGACCGAGCCATCGAAGCCCATGTCTCGTGGCGAGAGCGCGAACTCTGTCTTGAACTTGTTGTGCTTGTTGAAGACGTGGCCCTTGAATTGGAGGCGAGCTCGGCGGATCTGCAGACCATGCGAGGTGTCGCCGCTCTCGTCCTCGTTCTCGAGTGTGTAGCGAAACTG
>JAESSZ010000982.1 GCA_016763875.1 Nannocystaceae bacterium | reverse complement strand
GTGGTCTACCGGATCGAGATTGATCCGCGTGAGTCCGGGTTTGTAGGGACCGACGCCTACGCTGGCTACGGCGACGAACGCGGTGAGTCCGGCACGCTGAACCCGCCGGACAACTCAATCTCGACCGAGCAGGGTAGCGGCGCCGATCGCCTTGAGTTGTTCACGCTCAACGGCGAGACCTTTCGTTTCGGGGTGTTCTCCCACGGCCCGGGAAGTCGACCGAGCAACCCCGACGATCCGGGGTGGAGCGGGTGCTCGGTGGTGCCACTGCCCGAACTCGGCAAGATCGAGCTTGAGCCAATCGCGTTCGACACCGTGCGCGTGCACTTCACCGTGCCGATGGTTGCCGAAGGCACCGACGTCCGTGGGTTGCTCGTGTCGTACCGGGCCGACGACATGCCTCTCAACGAAGACAACGTCAGCTCCGCGGTGCAAGCCGTGCCGAGTGCCGACGACTGCAGCGCCGCGTTTGTCCCGGGCGAGCGCGCGTGGTGCGACGTGCACGAGTTGTTCGGCAATCAGGAGTATCAGATGGGCGTCCGGGTCGAGGACGTCTGCCGCAACAAGAGCCCGCTGGCGGTGGGTTCGGTGAGCACGCCGCTGCAAGAGTTCGCGCAAGTCGAGGGTTTCTGCTTCGTTGCGACCGCCGCCTACGGGGCAAACTGGGCCCAACGAGTCCGCTTGCTGCGGTTCTTCCGCGACGACACGCTGCGAGCGCTCTCCATAGGCGCCGTCATGGTGCAGTTTTACTATTACAGCAGCCCACCGGTGGCGAAGATGATCTCGCAGTTTGCCCCCGCCCGCGTCATGGCCCGCATGGTCCTGGCGCCGCTCACGGAGCTCGTTCGCGGTTTGGTGGGCAACCGAGCCGCGCGCTGAGTGAGCCCGGTGTGACGTCCAGCTTGGCCCTAGCGGCTCCCCCCCTGCCCTCGCGGCGAAGACGGTGGTAGATCAACCGTGAGATGCACGCGCTCGCGAGCACGGTCCTTGCCCTTAGCCTAGCGGCCCCCGACCCGCGGGCGATCGATCCGGACGCGAACCGTCCGGATATCGTGACCGAAGGTGGCGCCACTGCGACGGCACCAGTGATTCCGACCGTGCCGCCGCCCGCGGGCGCCCCGCCCAAAGCGCCGCCAGTGGTGCCCAATCAGCCCCCGCCCAAGGCCACAGGCAACCCACCGTCGGGCTCGGGATCGACCACAAGCGTACCGCCGACCGTTTCCGGCCCTGTCGAAGGTGGGCAGCCCAAGGTGCCACCGCCCGTGGTGGAGCCCGACGTCGACGTCGACCGCACACAGCCATGTTTTGCCGCGCGTGGTCGCTGCCGTCGCCTCAATATCGCCGGATTTTCGACCCTCGGCGTTGGCGTCGTGCTGCTCGCGTCGGGTATCGCGTTCACGCAAATCGCTCCGTTCCCGCAGGAAGACGAGCCGGTGTTCGACCGCTCGCTGACCCCGCCTGGCAAAGCCCTGGTGGGCGTAGGTATCGCCGCCGTGCTCGGGGGCGCACTGCTGGTGGGCGCTGGCTTCGCGGTCCATCGCAAGTTTCAATCCGGCGAAGACAAGCTCGCAACCGGTGCGCGATCCAAGCGACACGCACGCGTCCGGTTGGACGGAAAAGGCCTGCACTGGTGACCGCCGTGATTCGACTCGCTTCCCTCGTGCTCGCGCTTGGCTTGGGGCTTGGCGCCTCGAGCCTCATCACGGCGTGCCAGGTGATCAACCCCGACCACTGCGCCAACCAGGCCCTACCTGGCAACGTGTGGTGTAAGAACTTGTCGAAGTCCACGCCGTTCTGCTCGCCCTGCGTGTCCGCGTTTCACGGCTGCGTGGCGTTCGAGCCGGTGGGCTGCGGGGACTACGATCCCGCGATCCTCGAGGGTGGCGATGAAGAAGACGAGAGCTCGGGGTCCGGCTCTGGTTCTGGCAGCGGTACCGCGGGCTGACATCGCGGACAGACGATCGCGCTATTTGCGCCGATGCCCCCCCCCCGTAATCCGATACAGATCAAATACTTACGTGACAGGTAGGTCCAGCGACGACTTTGTCGCCTTTGTCGCAAAAAATGTGACCTCCAGCCCGGAAAGGACAGCCAGGGCCGGTGTCTCTCATGGGCAAGGGGGGACGTCGGGGATGAGCAAGACCAACACAAGGCGATGGATCGGGGGACTTATCGCCGTATGCCTCGCGGGCGCCATCGGCGGCTGCGAACAGCAAGATGGAACCGTCGTTGGGCCGCGAGGCGCCACGATGACTTCCGACGACGGCCGCTTCACACTTGAGGTTCCGGCCGGGGCATTGGCCGAGTCCGTCGAGATCACGATCGACGAAGTCGACTGCGAACCCGCCGACGCGGTGGATACCTGCTACGAAGTCGGCCCCGTGGGCCTGGCACTGCTGACGCCCGCGCGCGTCATCTACGACGTGGATACCGCGATGTTCGACGACTTCCAGACCGATGATCTCGCCCTTGTTGGCGAAGGACGCGAGGCATGGTCGGAGCTGGCCGACCCACGATTCGAGTTACTTGAAGGCTCGGTGTCCGCATCGGCGGTTTACCTTACGTCCTACGCGCTTGTGGTCACGCGGTAACACGCCGCGTCGACAACCGAACGAATTCGTTTTCCGGGGGGAAACAGCGAGGCGGGAAGTGGCAATGCCACCTCCCGCCTTTTTCTGTTCGCTGGTTAGTGCCGCCTACCGCAGCAGTTTGAACTCGATACGCCGGTTTTTCGCGCGACCTGCCTTGGTCGCGTTGTCCCCGATCGGGCTGTCCGGCCCAGCGCCGCGAGTTTCGATCTGCTCGGGCAGGACCCCGTGCTCCAGCATGTAGCGCTTGACCGCCTCGGCTCGCGCCGCTGACAGCGTCCGGTTCTTCGCCTCTTTGCCGCGGTTGTCGGTATGGCCCGAAACCTCGACCCGCAGAGCCGAGTACTTGGTTAGTACCTCGGCGGCCTCGCTCAAGGTCGCACGCGACTTGTCGGCGATGTCCGACTTACCGGTCTCGAAGTAGATCCCTTCGATGACCCCCGTGAACTTGGCGATCTCCGCAGGAACCTCGTCAGGACATCCGTCGGAGTCCTCGAAGCCATTGACCGTTTCGGGCTGGTTCGGACACTTGTCCGCCTCGCCTTGCACCCCATCGGAGTCCGGGTCAGGGTCAGGACACCCATCGGGCGCGATCCCAGCTTCGCCCGGGCAGCGGTCAACGGGGTCGTCAAAGCCATCCCCGTCGGTGTCACGGATCGGACAACCGTCCGCTTCGGCACTGGCCTCGCAAGGGCACGCATCCTCAGCATCAGGAACCCCGTCGGAGTCGAAGTCGGGGATCGGACAGCCGTCCTCTTGAGTACCGGCCTTGGTCGGACACACGTCGACGTCGTCCGGTACGCCATCGGCGTCACGATCGGCTGGAGGGGGCGGCGCCACCACAGGCCTTTTCCAGGGCCCGAGCGGCACGCTGAGACCCAGCAGCGCCTCAACGTTATGGGCGGCACGACTGGGCTCGTCCAAACGCGGCGTGAGCACGTCGCGGACATCCAAACGCAGGCCGACGTTGCGGTGGAAGAAGATCTTGAGACCGCCACCGAAGTGAAACGCCTCGTCGGCATTGTTCCCCACCGCGGCGTCGTCGCTGGACACAGCCAGCACACCACCGCCCGCCACTAGGAACGGAGTCACGCTCCACAGCCCGAGCTGCAGCACGCCTTGGGCCCGTGCGGAGTACAGCACTGCGCGCTCGTCGTCGGCGGTTGCGGTCGGCATCACCGCGAGCTCGCCTTCCATTCCGAAGAAGCGCAGAGGGTAGTAGCCGGCCCGAAATCCGATCTCCGGGGCCGCAGCGCTGAAGCTCTTTTGCGGCAGGGTCGGCCGATGCAGTTCGATGTCCGACGCGGGCAACAGCACCCCGCCAAACACACCGAGTTCAAATGTGCCCGCGCGCGGCGCGTGGCGTTTGATCCAACGCTGCGACGAGGGCGGTTTGGCATCGCCGCTCGAAGCGGTCTTGATACCGCCTGAGCCAGCAGAGATCGAGGCAGAAGCCTCACCGTCGGTTGCGGGCGCGTACGCCAGCCCAACGAGAGCGAGAATGATCGCGTTTGAAATCATTGGTGAAGCTCCTAGAAGAACCGGTAGACCAGGCTCACGGCGGTGATGGTGTCGACTTCACGCACGCCCGGGAGCGGCGCGTTGTCGAAACGCAGGGTGAAGGTGGTCGCGAGCGAGAGGCGGTTGACCAGTTGCGCGGTCAAACCGACGTCCCAGTTGACTCGAAATCGTTGCAGCTCGAGAACCGACTGCAGGTACTCCACACCAGTGGAAAAGGTGAAGTTCTCGTTGATGCTGTTGGCGTAGCCACCAAACACGCGCGCGGCGTGGTTGGTGAACGTGCGGTCTTCGACGCGATCGCGGTTGCCGTCCGCGTCAACGATGAAGGCACCTTCGTCGTTGGTCTCGAATACAGCCTCGTCGGTACGCACGTCGTACTGGAAGTCGTAACCGACCTCCGTCCACAGACGATGCTTGGCCTCGTTGAGGATGTAAAAGGCCACGCCCGGGTCAACGTTGAGACGCAGGTCCAACTGTTGAAACGGGTCATGCCGTCCGGTCGCCATCGCGAACAACGACACATTGGGATGGACGAAAACATCGTAACGAAGCCGCCCCTGAACGTTGTTGACGGTCGTCTCGGAGTCCGTTTCTGGCGCGACGGCTGCACGAGCGAAGTTCGCAAGCGCGATGGCACCAAACTGATGGATGCCGCGACGCAAACGAAAATTGCCGTTTGCGGTCAATGCCAACGCGCGTGCGTTGCCCGTGCTTCCGAGGGCACCCGCGGAGATCGTCAGTTCCGTCGCGTCCGTGCCCTCGGTGTCGTCCAGCGTGGTCGCACTACCAAAGGCGCCCGTGCCTTCGAGATCCTCGGTGCCGGCCGACGCCGGATCCTGCGTACCGGCCGTGCCCGCGGGTTCGGTGGCCGCGGGTTCGGTGGCCGCCCACAATCGGCCTGGCGTCATCGCCAGGAGTCCGACCGCCAGCGGCGCCGTCGTCATAAACAAGTGTCGCATTGCGCCAAGCCTTGTTCACGACGCGTGCCAAAGGCGCGGACGGCACCGTAGGCGAGCGTGCCAACAACCTGCAGCCGGGCGTGGCCCTCACGGCGCGCATCGTGGGGCGATGCACCTACGGGGCGGGTCACACGATGCGACGACGGGCAGGTGGGGCGCGCTGCCCCGCGGGGCACGGCGCC
>JAESSZ010000981.1 GCA_016763875.1 Nannocystaceae bacterium | reverse complement strand
GGCGCAGCGGCAAGTTCCCGAATGATGCTTGCGCGTTCCTGTGAAACTGCGACGTCTCCAATCTCACCGTCCAGCAACGCGACATAGGCATTGAGGACCTCCGCGAGCGTTCGCTGAGACACCATGTCGGTGATGTCGATGGTGATGACCCGCGGCACGCCAAGCAACGCGAGCCCGATCGGAACGATAGGGTGCCAGCCGGTCCCAAGTTCAAGGGCTACGCCGATCGGATTGTCTCGGCGCGCGCTCCAGTGCTTGTAGTGCCAGCGCACCTGGTCCCACTTGCGCTGGAACGTCCGGTCGCGGAGGTGTATGTTGCGCGTGACGTAGCGCTGCAGCAGCCGGTTCCAGCGCTGCGGCTGCGGCAGCAGAGAGAGCGTTCCCTGGATGCCGGCTTTGAGCCACCATGGTCGTCTTGTCGCCATCGCGGAAATCATAGTTCACCCTGCCGTGAATTCTCGCCAATTTAGTTGCCGAATGCGTGAGGAGTGAGAGTTGGCCGAGGGTTCCACACCGACTGTGAGCGTCCTAATCCCCTGCTACAACGAGGCGCAGTGGATCGGGCCATGCCTGGAATCACTGCTCGCCAACGACTACCCCGCTGACAAGATGGAGTTGGTCGTGCTCGATGGTGGCAGCGATGACGGCACTCTTGAGTGCGTGCGAGGTATCGCCGCCGCGGCTGGCAACGTTCGCGTGGTCCACAACGCGGCGCGTCTCAAGCCCCATGGCCTCAACCTCGGGATTCGGGAGACAACTTCGGACGTCGTCATTCGGGCCGACGCGCACGCTTCGTACCCGACGAACTACATCCGTCGCTTGGTCGAAGACCTCGACCGCTACGACGCAGACAATACGGGCGGCGTTCGAGAAACCTACGTGGGAGGGACTCGCATGGCGCAGGCTGTCGGTCTTGCGATCTCGCATCGGTTTGCCGCTGGAGACGCCCACTACAGGACGGGGACCGATCGTGTTCGCTCGGTCGACTCGGTCTTTGGTGGGTGCTTCCGCCGCGATGTGTTCGACCGGGTCGGCTTGTTCAACGAAGACCTCATCCGAACCCAGGACCGCGAGTTCAACCGCCGCTTCATCGCCGCGGGAGGCACCATCATCCTCGACCCGGAAGTCCGGTGCTTGTACTACCCGAGAGGACGCGCCTCCGACTACTGGCGCTGGAACTACGACGGGGCCTTCTGGCTGTTCTATGCGCGACGGTTCACGGATGTGCCCATGGTGTCGTGGCGCAACCTGGTGCCGATGGTGTTGGTCTTTTCGCACTTGCTTGCGGTCCTTGCCCTCGGGCTTGGGCCGACGATCGGCTGGGTCTCGTTGCTCCCCGTCGTGCTCTATTGGGCAGCGAACGCTGGTGTTTCGTTGCGGACGGCGATGCGGCATGGCGACGTGACGCTTGTGCCGCACCTGGTGCTCGTGTTCGCGATGACGCACTTTGGCTACGGGCTAGCCTCATTGCAGGGCCTCGCCCGGGCACTTGTCGCAGGGAAGAAGCAGCGGTGAGGGGGTACGAACTCACCTACTACCGAGGTCGCGTGGGACTGCACGCGATTTTGGAGGCGCTCGGCGTCGGCGATGGGGACGAAGTGATTACCCAGGCCTATACGTGCGTGGCGGTCCCTGAGGCTATTCTCGCGACGGGTGCTCGGCCGGTCTTCGCCGATGTGGAAGCACGGGGCTTGAACATCGACGTCGCCTCGATGCGGGCGCGGATCACCAACGCGACCAAGGCGATCATCGCTCAGCACACGTTTGGTCTACCTGCCGCGATGGATGAGATCATGGCGTCGGCTGCGGAGCACGGGCTGCCGGTCATCGAAGACTGCTGCCACACGCTATCGGGGCGGCTAGGCGATCGCGCGCTCGGTGAGTTTGGTGTCGCGTCGTTCTATTCGTACGAGTGGGGGAAACCACTGGTCGTTGGTGTCGGAGGTTCGGTGCAGGTGAACGACGGGGAGCTCGCAATCGTGATGCGAGCAGCGCACGCTCGCTATCATCGACCCTCCATGTTGCGACAGCTCAAACTCGGAGTGCAGTACGTAGGCTTTGGCGCCGTGTACCATCCGAGGCTGTACTGGCCCGTCCGTAGTGCCTTTCGCAGGCTGTCGAGGCTTGGGGCCGTCGAAGGCAACTACAATACGATCGCGCCCGGTGAGATGGACGACGACTTCCGACTCGACATGGCGCCGATGCAACGCGTGCTTCTGGCCGTGAAACGACGCGCGATTGACAGCGATGCTGCGCGTCGCCGGACGATCGTTGCGCGTTACCTTGAGGCGCTGCAGCCGTACGACGGGTTGTTCCCCGAGCCAAGCGGGGCAGACGTTGTCTACGCTCGGTTGCCGCTGCAAGTGAGCGACAAGTCGGGGCTGCTGCGCGCCGCACGGAAGGCCGGGATTGAACTCGCGGCGTGGTACACAACGCCCGTACACCCGTTCTCAGACGGGGAGTTGCGTGACATCGGTTACCAGCCCGGGAGCTGCCTCCAGGCCGAGAAACGGTGCGCTTCCGTAGTGAGTCTTCCGACCCACGCACGAGTGACCGATCGCTTCGTGGACCGTGCGTGTGCATTTCTGAAGCGGGGTGCGGGGTGAACGACTTGGTCATCGGGCACCATCGCGACGGGCTCGCGCCCGCGCTCTCGCGAGAGATCGCGGACCTTCATCGTGAGGCTATCGTCGGGGGGTTCCTGAGTTCACTTGGGCAGCCATTCCTCGTCGCGCTGTACGACGGGCTCGCAACTTCGCGATCTGCGTTTGTCATCACGGCCACACGTGGTGCCGAACTCATGGGCTTCATCTGCGGTACGACCGACACTCGCCGCGCGTATCTTGAGTTCGGGATTTCACGCAATGGGCCGCGAGCTGCGTGGCATCTGCTCCCCAAACTCGTGTCGCTCGGGGTTGTCCGCCGTGTCGCAGAGACGCTGCTCTACCCAGCGAAGACCACCGCCGTCGAGCTACCCCGCGCCGAGATCTTGAACTTCTGCGTGTCCGAAGCATGCCGCGGCCAGGGCGTGGGCAAGCGTCTCTTTGTTGAGCTTGTTGCCGAGTTCCGGAGGCGCAACGTTCACAAGATCCGGATCGTGACCGGCGCCGGACAACGGTCTGCGCAGGCGTTCTACGATCGCCTCAGCGCCCGCCGCGTCACAGAACTCGAAGTTCACGACGGCGCGGCGTCAGTCGTTTACACCTATCCGATTCCTAAGAGCAGAGAGCAGCAGGATGCCTGAGAACCGACGAGTCCCATTTTTTGACTACCCGCGCCTATTCTCGTCGCAACAGGACGCGCTTACGTCGGTCATGACCGAGGTCTTGTCCCGCGGCGCGTACATCATGCAGAAAGACCTGCGGGAGTTCGAGTCTGCGTTCGCTCGTTTCGTGGGATGCCGCCACGCCGTGGGCGTCGCCAACTGTACGGACGGTTTGCAGCTCGCGCTGATGGCGTGTGGCGTCGCGCCAGGTGACGAGGTCATTCTCCCATCTCATACGTTCGTGGCTACAGCTGGCGCGATCAACGCATGTGGGGCAGTGCCTGTCGTTGTGGACTCAGGCCCAGATCACATGATCGATGTGAGCACCATCGAGGCGGCGATCACCGAAAAGACGCGCTTCTTGATGCCCGTACAACTCAACGGGCGGGTCGCGGACATGGACCCGATGTTGAAGCTCGCGGCTGCTCGGAACCTGACCATCGTCGAGGATGCCGCCCAGGCGCTCGGCGCGAGTTACAAAGGCAAGCAAGCGGGAACGTTCGGGCGGGCTTCGGCGTTCTCGTTTTATCCCGCGAAGCTACTTGGGTGCTTTGGTGACGGCGGCATGGTGGTCACTGACGACGAGGCCGTTGCCGCGCAGGTCACTGCGATGCGCGACCATGGCCGCAGCCCCGAGGGGCGGATCACGCAGTGGGGGCTGAACTCGCGTCTCGACAACGTGCAGGCCGCGGTCCTCCACCATCAGTTTCGTTCGTACGAAAAAACCATCGAGCATCGGCGCGGGCTCGCTCAACGCTACGACGAAGGTCTCTCCGGGATCGGCGGCCTCGTCTTGCCGCCGGGTCCCGCGGCCGACCCCGAACGGATCGATGTTTTCCAGAACTATGAGATCGAGGGCGATCGTCGCGACGAGCTCAAAGAGTTTCTAGGTGAGCACGGCGTAGGGACACTGATCCAATGGGGCGGACAGCCCGTGCATGCGATCAAGGAGCTGGCGGTGCGTGGAGATGCACCCAACACCACCAAGATCTTCGAGCGTTGTCTGCTGCTTCCGATGAACCAGCTGCTGTCGGAGGCCGATGTTGACCACGTGATCGCCGTGACTCGGGAGTTCTACGATGCCCGCTGAATCCTGGCCGGACCCGGTCGAAGACACCGAAGAACTCGCCCGACGGATCCGCTGCCACGCCGTGAACATGACGCGAGCCGGAAAGAGCTCGCATGTGGGTTCAGTGTTGTCGATGGCGGACATCATGGCTGTGCTCTACGGACGCGTGCTTCGCGTTGACCCTGCGAGGCCCGACCGTGCAGACCGGGACCGTTTCATTCTGAGCAAGGGACACGCTGGCTCCGGTGTCTACGCGACACTGGCGGAGCGAGGATTCTTCGAGGTCTCGGAACTCGCCACGCACTGCCAAGACGGGTCTCGCCTCAGCGGCCACGTTTCGCACAAAGGGGTGCCCGGCGTTGAGATATCAACGGGTTCGCTCGGGCATGGCCTGTCCGTTGGTACGGGCATGGCACTAGCGGCAAAGCTCGACGGCCACGCCCACCGTGTGTTCGTCGTGCTCAGTGATGGCGAATGCGACGAGGGGTCGGTCTGGGAGGCGGTGATGTTCGCTGCACACCATCGTCTCGACAATCTGACCGTTGTCGTCGACTACAACAAGATCCAAAGTCTGGCGCCCGTCGCGGAGACGCTTGCGCTCGAGCCGTTCGCCGACAAATGGCGTGCGTTCGGTTGGGCGGTCGCCGAGGTCGACGGTCACGACCACGGGGCATTGACGACGGCACTCGGAGGCGTCCCTTTTGAGTCGGGGATGCCGTCGGTCGCCATCGCACACACCACAAAGGGCAAAGGGGTGTCGTTCATGGAAAACACCGTGCTTTGGCATTACCGCAGCCCTCAGGGCGAAGAGTTCGAGGCTGCCATGCGAGAACTGGAGGCCCCAGATGCGCGATGAGTTTATCCGGCAGCTTCTCGAACTCGCGCGAGAGGACGACCGCATCATGCTCGTCACGGGCGACCTCGGTTTCTCGGTCCTGGACGAGTTTCAGAGTGAGCTTCCGAAGCAGTTTCTCAATGTTGGGGTTGCCGAGCAGAACATGACGGGCGTAAGTGCTGGCCTGGCGCTTAGCGGTCGTGTCGTCTTCACCTACAGCATCGGAAACTTCACCACGCTGCGTTGCCTGGAACAGCTCCGAAACGACGCGTGCTACCACGGTGCCAACGTCAACGCGGTCGCGGTCGGGGGTGGTTTCAGCTACGGGCCACTCGGATTCTCTCATCACGCAACGGAAGACCTGGCGATCTTGCGGGCGCTTCCGGAGATGACGGTGTGTTCTCCCGGAGATCGATGGGAGACCGCGGGTGCAACGCGGGCCTTGGTCGCCAAGTCGGGGCCTGGATATTTGCGGCTCGACAAGGGCCCCGCGGACTCGACGCATAGCGCGGGCGATGTGTACGAGCTGGGTCGTGCGCGCGTCGTTCGCGAAGGCTCGGCAATGACGCTCATCGCGACGGGCGGGGTGCTCGGTGAAGCCATCGCGGCCGCGGATACTCTGGCGGCCGAGGGGATCGGGTGCCGGGTGCTCAGCATGCACACCATAAAACCATCGACACCGTCGCGATTGTGGCCGCTGCGCGTGAGACCGGCGGGATCATCACCCTCGAAGAGCACAGCGT
>JAESSZ010000980.1 GCA_016763875.1 Nannocystaceae bacterium | reverse complement strand
TGGCGTCAGGGTCCGCGACCCATCGCGCCAGACGATTCGCAAGAGCCTCGACGCTGACGTGCCGCTGCGGAGCCGCCCCCGCAGGCGTCGCGAGCACGGGGGCGTACGCCAGGGCTGCGCAGACCATCGCTGACCGCAATCGGCTGAGTATGCCACCGCCGAGCCTGCCACTGCCGTTTCGCCCTATGCGTGTGCCTAGATCTGCCATCAACCCCACCATCAACGCCCTGCGTCCCCGTTCGCGGACCGCCGGGTCTGTGCGCTATTGATGGCCACGGACCGCCCCGGCCGTCGAGTTTTCGGTATTTGGCACTTCTGCGCCCCCCCCGAAGCACATCAGACTCAACCGCGCGAATCGCTCATGACCCTGGGTGTCGGCGCCAGATGCGCTGGGGGTAGGCCGCAGCAGTCGGATCTGCGACCCTGTATCTCTAATGCGTTGTTGTACTGCACTGGCGTTGCTGGCAATCGCTCCGGCTTGTTTTAACCCCCAAGAGCCAGTCGGCGCGACCGAAAGCGACAGCGAAACCGACGCATCCTCTGACGCGACGCTGGATGACGCGACGCTGGATGACGGCACGTCGGATGGCGCTACGCCGGATGACGGCGACCCCGAGGACGACACAACCGACGGCGAGGACGCCGATGATGACGCCGATGATGACGCCACCTCCGGTACCAGCAATGACGCGACCTGTGGCGACGGTGAAGTGCAGGGGGCAGAGGTCTGCGACGATGGCGTCAACGATGGTGCGTACGGGGGCTGCCTTGAGGACTGCACCGGGCAGGCCGCTTACTGTGGTGACGGCAGTCTCAACGGCCCGGAGACCTGCGACGACGGCACCAACGATGGCGCCTATGGAGGCTGCAACGACGATTGTACGGCCGCTGCATTTTGCGGCGATGGTAGCCCCAACGGACCAGAGTCTTGCGATGATGGCGACGCCAACGAAAACGGCAGTGGATGCAATGTAGACTGCACGACTTCGGGTGCAATGGTTGATGAGTTGCTGCAGGTGGGCATGCAGTTTTGCGATGGCGCATTTACGACGCCCCCTCAGTTCACGGCCGACGGCATGGCGCTGGTTTCTGCGAGTGGGTACTGCAATGGCGATTCGCAGCTTTTGCAGCGGCTGCGGCCGGACCTGGAGATCGACGAGACGTTCGTGGAGCTGCTTCCCAGTACGCCCATGCGCACCGCTGCGATGGTTGGGGATCGCTGGCTGCTCAACGCAGGATCGTGCAACTACACGCTCGACCCGCAAGGCGATTTCGCCGAGGTTTGCGAGACGGGGCGGGTCACCGGGAGTCTTCGTCTCGAGGGGGTCGGCGACAGTTACCTTGCGCTCGATTTCAACGTCGTGGCGATGTACACCGCGCCAAGTCCTCTGGTCGGCGACGCGCCGGTATGGACACAGACGGTCCCGGACCCCGGATTTTACACGTACCAATGGCGCTCGATGGTCGCGGGGGCGAACGACTCGGCGTTGGTCGGAGGGTCGCGACTCAACACAAACGACAATTCACGAGTCGGCTACCTGACGCAGTTTACGGCGGCGGGCAATGTCGCGGACACCAATACGTACACCAGCGTCGAGAGCATCGACGGCATGGCTGCGAGCGCAGACGGCTCACTCCTCTTGTTTTGGGACGCGCCGTTTGGCCACCCGCTGTACCCTAACGGCAGGCTCGTCAAACTCAATGCTGCGTTTGGCCAGGAATGGTCCATCGACCTGGTCGACCCCCGGGATACGCGGATCGCGTTCGACGCGGCAGGGGACATCATTGTCGTCCACGAGGACGGCAACGGCAACGGCTCGTTCTCCGTCCGCAAGCTGCGAGGTGACGATGGGACCGAGCGCTGGTCGACGCCACTGCCCGAGGTCGACGATGATCCGAAGATCGGCATCGCCGAAGATGACTACATCTGGGTCGCCGCGGCGGGGTGCGGGGCGAATGGCGGCGAGTTCTGGGTCGGCCGTTTTGCGCCGTAAGGGGCGCGTGGGAGGTTCGGTGCAGGCCCGGCCGAACGGCGCTTAGCGCTCAGGCCGGGCACATTGCGGTTGAGCACTCTTGCTCAGTGATGAGCTCGATGCAGGTCTCGTCCCAGAAGGACGAGCAGCACAGGATGTCGAACTCGCACACGCATTCTTCGATGGTGTTGATCTCACAGCCGCCGTTGTCGTTGTCGATCTCGCAGCAGTAGCCGTCGGCGTCGTCAGGCGCACACGAAGGGCCGCACAACAGACTGCCGACTCTGCCGACGCAGAAGTTGTCCCACGTGTCGTCGCAACAAAAGGCATCGTCGGCGCAGACGCAGGCTTGGATCGTCGCGTCTGTGCAACCAGGTGTGCTCTGGGCGGTGCAGCAGTCCTCGTTCATCTCGCCGCTGGTACCCGTTTCACAGGCGCCGCAGTCGTCCTCGGCAGACGCCGCGCAGGTGTCGTCCCACTCGGTGTCGCAGCAAAACGAATCCATGTCGCAGACGCAGGTCTGGACGGTGAGGTCTTCACAACCCGGGGAGTTATTGTCCTCGCAGCAGTCTCCCTCGCCAGCGCCAGTGCCGTTGCAGGCGGCTGTGTCCAACGAGTAACCGACGGCGTAGCCGCCCTGTGGCGTGCTGTCGAACGTGTACACGCGCAACATGTACGTACCGGGGTCCAGGCATGACGGGGAGGTGAGCTCTTCGTCGGAGTCCAATCCAACCGACGACTTGATGAGCACGCCCGCTGCCGTCGTCAGCGCCAGGTCCATGTCTGGTGGGTTGTCGCCGGCCAACGTCGCCGACACCTTTGCCGACTCGGTCACGGTGATCTCAAACCAGTCCTCGTTGCCGGGGCACAGCGTGAGGCCGTCCGTGGTGCCAGCGGACAAGGTTGCGTCGCCGCCGGGCACGTCGTTGGGTTCGAAGTCGTCGTCGTCGCACGTCCCGCCACTGCCGCCACTGCAGCTGCCTGAGTTGGGGATGCACTGCCGCGCCGAGGCGCCGTCGGTGGAATCGACCGGTTCGGGCGAGCAGATCGCGGTACCCGAGCAATCGCCGTCACCGTCGCACGAGGCCCCACAGAAGTTGCCATCCGGGTGGACGATGCACAGGTCACCGTCGGCGCCGCACTGCACGTCGAACGAACACGGGTCACAGCGACCAGCGCCGTCTCCGGCCTGGTTGGTCACCGAAACGTTGTAGGTTCCGGAGGACGGCGCGTCCGTCAGGTGGTCGCAGTCACCGTCGGCGTCGTCGTTGTCGCCCGCGGTGATGAGATAGTAGATGTCCGCTTCGGTGCCTTCGGCCTCGTTGGCGACCGGGTTGGGGATGAGGCCGCTCCAGGTGCCATCGCGCATGTCGCCGCTGTCGAGCTTCATCTCCACGAGCGTCATTTTGGCGAACTCAACGGGATCACCCGGGTCGTCCAGCGCGTACAGCAGGTACGGCTCGCTCCCCAGGCCCATGTCGTCGGTGATCCTTGCCTCGACGCGCAGGTCCTGCACCGTGCTGAAGTCATCCGCCGCGTGCTGCACGTTCGGTGCTTCGCCTGGACAGTCGGCACCGCTGCGCTTGCGAATGACGATGATGAAGTCTTTGAGCGTGGGGGGGTTGTCGCCGTCGTCGGCGGACAGCGTCAGGTCGTAGCGGTCCGCGGCCTCGATCTGCTCGCGCGTGGGGGCCCAGTCCCACGAACCGGACAGCCCACTGCTGGACGTCGAAAGGTTGGAGTTGTCGATGATCGGGGGGACGACGGTCAACGTGACGTCGGCCGAGTCGGGGTCTTCGATCTCGATGTCCAGCGAGATCGTCTCGGCCTGGTCGAGGTCCAACACGGTGCCGGAACCCAATGGCTTGCGGAAGATCGGCAGGCTGCCCGAGCCGACCGTGCCGCGCACCGTGATCTGAATGGTGAGCCGGCCCTCGTTCTTGCCGTCCGAGGCGTAGAAGTCGAAGAAGTGGCTGCCGATCTGCGATGCGAGCGGCGTGAAGGTGAAGATGCCCTGTCCATCTGGCCCCCGCGTCAGGTCTGCCGTGGACTTGACGTCCGGGACCCCTGCGGCCTCGAAGCGGAAGTCGAGCGTGTCGCCTTCGGGGTCAATCGCGACGACCGGGATTGTCAGTGTTTGGCCGACAACGGCATCGGTGTCGGCGATGAATTGGACGACGGGTGCATTGCCCTTGCGACACCCCGGCGCCACGGTGGCGAAGGTGAGCAGGCCGAGCAATGGCAGAAGGTTCGTGCGGCGGAACATGGGGATGGTCCAGTGGGCGGTGGCCCGGGAGCGGGTGTCGAGCGCACGCGTAGCGCGCCGGTGACCGGTTCAGACATCCTACGACGGATTTCGATCGCAACTGATGCATCGCGCGAGTGAGAAGTCTTGGGGTGCGCTTGGACCCAGCGGGGCTGTGTTAAGCTGCGCCGAGGAGGTCACCGAGGCATGCGCATAGCCCCCACTGTGATGTTTTCGGTCGTTGCTCTGCTGATGGGCAGTTGCGGGGACAAACCTGGCAACGCGGCCGCGACGGGGCTCGAACGGCTCGCGCTGACCGATGTGCAGCCGCAGATCATCGTCCCGGGCACCAAGTTGCTGCTCGAGGGGCAGTCGTTTCTTGGCAGACCGCTGGGGCTGTCCTCGTTGCACGTGAAGGGCACCTACAACGGGGTGGCGGTCGACGCGCGGCTTCCGGCCGAGTTCATCGATTTCGAGCACATGCAGGTGTCGATGGGCGCGCAGACGATAGCGCTGCTGGGCGCCGACAGCGGAGAGCTCACCGGAGCGGTCACGGCCTCGGTGGTGTTTGTGCCCGACGGCTCGCTGCACGAGTCGATTCCCTACCGGGTCATGCTGTCGATTCGGCCGGAGTTGGTGCCGACGCTCGACGCGGTCGACAGCGGCGGGGTGATCTTCGTGAACGATCCCATCGAGGTGCGTGGTGACGGGCTGCTGTTTGGCGGCGAGGAAGGGATGACCGTGGCCCTTGTCGAAGGCTGCTTCACGCCCTTGGGCGAGACCGAGTGCAACCCGGTGGCTGCGACCGCCGTCGAAGTCACGCCCACCGACCAAGCGTCGCGTGAGGTCGGCACGTTCCCGTTTTCTCCACGGATCGCCGGGATCTTCCCGGGAGCCTTTGCGGGCACCGTCACGCTGGAGAATCGCCACGCGGCGGGCAACGTGACGACGAGTGAGGCCCTGGATCTGGCGTTCGAGTTGTCGCCAGTCACGATCGGCGACATCGGTGCCAACGGCAGCCTGGGAAAATATCTCGACGTGCCAGGCGGCGGGTTCATCGGGGGCGAGGAGGGCCTGACGATCCTGCGTTTGATAGGCGACTACATCCCCGACGACGGGGTGAACGCGTTGCCGGTACCGGGCCTGGAGCTGATCCCTGACTACGTGGACGGCAATCTCGTCCGCTACATCATCAACGAAGAGGACCCGCTGGGGCAGGCCATCGACTTGCGGGGGGAGACGGGCACGTTCGACGGCTTCGTTCAGCCGGTCATCGTGTTTGGCGGCGACGAGTTCGAGGGCGTGCTGACCCCGGCGACGTTCCACATCGACGATGTTCGGCAGGTCGTGTGGGTCCAGTTCACGCCCAGCTACGTCGAAAGCCTACGGGTGTTTGGCTTGCGTGCGCTCGACTCGCGGCTGCGCGAGCGCATCCTGACCGTGCTGCACCGGGACTACCGCAGCATCAACGTCGAGTTTCGGGAGGAGGAGCCCGACGACTACGCGCTGTTCTCCACGATCGAGATCTCCGGACCGGACCCCAATGGACTGGGACTGTTGGGCTACGACAACACGCACGGGAAAGACTTCAACAACGAGCGGTTGTTCGACCATATTGGTGGCGTCAACGCGCTGACCCAAGAAGACGGATTTCCGGGCTTCGGCGGGGTGTTTATCGAATCGATTTTCACCTACTCGCCGCATCCGCCCAGTGGCAGCGGCGCCGACGTGGCCGTCGCGGTGTTTGACGATATTTTCGACCCATTCCGCTCCGATCGCGGCGGGGAGGCGGTGAGTTCCATCGATTTCGTCGGGCCGGGTATCCCCGATCTTGAGTCCGGCGGCAGTTGTCCCGCGCAAGACCGCCGTCTCCAAGCTGCGTGTGCGGTTTGGGTGCTGGGCTCCGTTGTCGGCTCGACGGTGAGCCACGAGTTGGGGCACTCGCTGGGCCTGGCCGATCCGCTGGGCGAGCGCTTCCACAACCTCGGGGACGCGCCCAATCGCCTCATGGACCAGGGCGGCAATCGAACGTTCCAAGAGCGTGGCGAACTGGACGGGCAGGGGCCCTCGACGTTCTGTGTTGAGGCGTACCAGTACCTTCGTGGCATCCTTCCGACGGACGAGCCCGACCTGCTCGATGGCCGCGAGCACTGCTGAGCGTGGGCGGCGGCCCTGGATCTCTTGGGCGATATCGCCCAAGCGGTTTTTGCGCACCCAGTGCGGAACCGGCGCTGAGGTGGAGGGTGCGTTGCCCTCACTCCCCGTGTAACGCCGT
>JAESSZ010000979.1 GCA_016763875.1 Nannocystaceae bacterium | reverse complement strand
GGGTTGCTGGGCGGGTGGGGGCTGCTCCGGCTCCGGTTCGCTCGGAGCCGGAGCCGCCACCGCTTCGACTTCGGTCTGATCCGATTCCCCTGCGCCGGGCATCGAGGCGAGTCCGTCAATGTCGCTCGAGAGCGCACACGAGAGCTCCTGGCAACCGCCGAGCAAGAATAGACCCGCGAGCATGCATCCTCTAGGGCTGGCCGCGGTGCGGTGGATCAGGCGGGGCTCGAGGGACGGTGTGTTGGGCATGGTTCATACGGGAAACACCCGCCTTCCGAGAACTTGCACCGCTCGAGAAAAAACCTAAGACAAAACCGCAATAGCCCTACAGATCACAGGCTTGGACCGTATTATCCAGATGGGGCATGGCGCTCGATCCAGGCCTCGACGTCGGCCAGTAGCTTGGCGTACGCAGGCTTGGACGTCAGGGCGAACTTGGCCGCTCGGGCCAGTTCGACGGCTCGCGCGCGTCGGATGCGGTCGCATCGGGGTCTTCGAAGGTGGCTCGCGCGAGCAGAAACCTCCCTTCGCCTCGGTCGGCTTCGGTTACGTCTTGGACGGCTAAAGCCCGCGAGAGTAGGCTTCGCGCCGCCTCGAAGTTCCGTGCTTCGAGCTCGACGTGGCCGAGCCGTGTACACGCGTCTGCGGTGCGGAAGTGATCCTCGCCGAAGATGCCGGTGGAGACTTCGAGGCCATCAGTGGCCAACCGCCGTGCCGCGTCGAGGTTGCCGTCGCGTAGCTCCACGTGCGACAGCAACCCGGCGGTCACCACAGAGCCGTCTCGTTGGTCTGTGTGCGTGTCAACGAGCGCTCTCGCTCGGCTCAGGGCGTCGCGCGCGGCATCGTTGTTCCCATGTCCCAGCATGACGCTGCCGAGGTTGGTCAAGATCCCGATCCGCATCGCGGGACCGTACGCCGGCCACGCGTCAAGCAGAGCATCCGCGTGGTCGAGTGCGCCAGCCGCGTCCTGGTAGCGCCCGAGTTCGTGGAGAGCGATCGCCAAATTCACGGTCGCCCCAATCGCCTGCCGGGATTGTTCGCCATGGACGGCAATGACGATGCGGTGTGCTTCGCGTCCATGTCGAAACGCCGCCTCGTAGTCGCCGCGGCGAGATGCCCGAACCTGCAGCGCGCGCTCGACCCCGGCGACCGCGGGGTGGCTGTCACCGTGCACCCTCCGGAGGATCTGCTGCGCTTGTTGTAGCTGCGCCAGACCGTCGTCGCCTCCGCCACGCGTAAACAGGTGATCGGAGTAGGCCAGGAGTACTGCGGCTCGGGACGTCGGCGGATAGGTCTCATCGTCTTCGATGAGTTCGAGAGCCGTCCGGGCTGTATCGACAGCCCGGTCGAGTTCCCCGCGGTCCGCGTAGAACCGGGACGCTGTCGTCAGTGTGAACGCCTTGAGCGAGTTGAACTCAGCGGCCTCTGCGAGCGCGAGGGCCAAGTCGAACCAACGCTGTGCTTCCTGCGGGTTGCCCATGCGAGAAGCGATGCTTCCCAAGAACGTTGCTGTCCGAGAGGCATGGCGGTCGAGCCGATGTCCCACGGCGAGTTGGTGGGCCTCCAGACTCACGCTCCTTGCCCCTTGGAGGTCTCGCCGGGCGAGCAGCAACCGCGCTCGAAGTCCCAGCGCACGGACCAGGATGGGCGGGTATGAGGCGGCGTCCAGTGCCTGGGAATGTTGCTCTATCAGCTCCCATGCGCCGTCGAAATCGCTGACCAAGGTTCGCGCGTGCGCCTGGCTCAAGACGGGCCCCAGTGTCTCCGCCTGCGCGGCTTGGGCGGCGTCGGCCGGGAGCACGCTGAATCGCGCCAGCGCCTCGGCGTCGGCGCACAGGTGTAGGTTGGGAAGCGCCGCCACCAGCTCGGCTCCGCTCTCGATGTGCGTCTGCTCGGGCAGCGCCAGCAGGTCGACTATGGCACCGAGGCTTTGCGCCGCGTGTTTGAAGCAGCGCATGCGAAGGTCGAGCGCATCGCCGAGCATCTCCCCTTGCTCCGATGCCTCGCACGTCTGTGTCGCGCCTGCGATCCATTGCTCGGCGTAGGCGTCGAGACCGTCCAGCGTGCTGCGCGAAGAAGCCTTGGCGTAGGGCAGCTCAGACTCCGCAAACGCAGCTCGAATCCCGTTGCGCGCGCGTGAATCGTAGACGCCGTCCAGCTCTCGCGCGAACCCAGAACATGCCGAGGGTTGAGCAGTGGCCAGCGCGAACGCGACGACCACGACCGCAAGCCCCGAGCCCGCCGCGACACCGAGCCCGAGCTTGCTGGCGGTGCTGCGCCCCGGCCGGAGCTCATGAAGCAACGCGCGCATGGACGGGAATCGCTCGCTGGGCTGAGGCGACAGGCCTCGAACCAGTGCCTGACGCGCGCGGCGGGGGATGATGACGTTGTGTGCGGCGGGTGGAATCTCGCCGCGTCGGATCGAGGCCGACAGCGCAAACGGGTCCGTCCCCGAGAATGGGCGGCTGCCGTAGAGCACCTCGTGCATCGTCACGCAGAACGCGAACTGGTCGCTGGCGATGCTGGCCTTTTCACCGACGAGGAGCTCGGGTGCCATGTACGCCAGTGTGCCCATCAGCGCCCCCGTCTTGGTCAACTCCGTCTTGGTCAACTCCGTCTTGGTCAGCGAATCGATGGGCGCACCATCTCCGCTCGGGACCGTCCGGGCGCCCTCGAAACCCGCGAGTCCGAAGTCTCCGACCTTGGCTCGTTGGTCTGCGCCCACGATTACGTTGGACGGCTTGAAGTCGCGGTGGAGAACCCCCCCGGCATGGGCTGCCGCGAGTCCTCGCCCCGCCCCCCGAAGACACTCCAAGACCTCTGCCGGGCTCCGCCCCGGGCTCCAGTCGTCGAGGTTGTGACCGTGGACGAGCTCCATCACAAAGTACGGGGCGCCGCCGAACTCGCCGACGTCAAAGACCTCCAGCACGTTGGGATGCCGCAGCTTTCCTAGGGTCACGGCCTCTCGCGCAAATCGCTCTCTGGCGACAGTGGTCAGCGCCGACGGCAGGATCAGCTTGATGGCGACCTCTCGGTCGAGCGAAGGGTCCAGCGCTCTGAGGACGCGTCCCATGCCGCCCCGGCCAATCTCCTCGCGGACCTGGTAGCGACCCACGTGGGTGTCCTCGGCGGTGTCCTCGGATGCTCGCGGCTCGCGGTACGTCGCCCCCACTACGGCGCTGCAGTCGGCGCAGCCGGCAAGGTGCTGCTCGACCCCCTGGCGCTGCGCCGCGCCCAGCAGTCCCTCAGCGAAGGCGAGAAGCTGGTCGTCGCTCGGGCAAGTGTGTGCCACCATCGACATGTGGACACGATAGCGCGGCCGGCGGACCGACTGGTTCAAGGCGTCTGTCTGCAGCTTCAGGCGGCCAGCGACGTCGAACTCGCGTCTGCACTGGAGTCTTTGGTCTCGAGCGCGAAGCAAGTCTACGGCAACTTCGCTCCTGGGGCCGAGACGCTTGCGCGACAGCTCGCGGCCTGTTTGGAGGGACACGAACGCACGGCGTGGTGCGAGCACCTCCGCACGCTGAACGCGGCCGATGTTTGGCTGTGTGCTGCGTTGGCCGCGGGCGAAGCCAAGGCGGTTCGTGTGTTCGAGCGCCGGCTGGGCCCTGAGATCGGCCTCGCGCTGAGACGTTTCTCGCTGTCGGACGACCAGCGAGCCGAACTCGCCCAGCGCGTCCGCGTGCGGCTGCTGGTGGCGACCGATGATGGGCCTCCGCGCATTGCGTTGTACCGCGGCTGGGGTAGCTTGGAAGGCTGGACCCGGACGCTCACCGCCAGGCTAGCGCTCAACGCGATCAGAGACAGCCGGGGCGTGGAGCCGCTGGACCGGGCGCCCGACTTACTCGGCGCCAGTCCCGAGTTCGCGGCGCTGCGGGCCTCCCGGCGCGAGTTGTTCTTGCAGGCCCTCCAGAAGGCATTCCAGTCGCTCGGACATCGTGAACGCGCGCTGCTCCGCCTTCGCTACCTCGATGGGGTGCAGGCCAATGCGCTAGCGCGCTCGTACGACGTGCACGAGTCGACGATGTCCCGCTGGCTCGCCAACGCCCGCACGGAGCTGCAGGCACGGTTCGACGCCGAGGCGACAACCCTCGTGCAAGACGACGTGGCGGTGGCCGAGCTCTTGGGCGCGATGCAGAGCCGTTTTGGGCAGAGCCTGCAGCAGTTGTTCGTGTCGGAACTCGCCGATCCTACGGAGGGGTGAGCGCGCTGGGACGCGTAGTGGCTCATGTTGTGCCGTGGACTTTGTCTCGCACTACTTCCGAGACTTGCGGGGAGGCGCGCGGGGAGTCTGGTGCTGCTCTTGCAGAGGTCGCATGAAATCGAGTTCGTCGCAGGCGTCGAGGATGGTGGCCTCGTCGACGAAGGGCCGGTCGCGATTGTGGGCGAGCATGCCGCGGCTGACGCGGTACAGAACCTCGAGGGCGGGGTCGGCGATGAGCTTCTCGGTGGCGCCTGCGGCCGCCAGACCGTGGCGGATCATGGCAAACAACTGCTCGCGGGTTTTAGGGCGGAGTTGATTGGGCGAAACGATGCGACTTCGCAGCGCACTGTGATTGGCCATGTCGAGGCGAACGCGCAGCGACGGAAGCCCGACGAGCCAGATCGTCAGCAGGTCCTGACGGTCGAAGGCGAAGTTGAGGAAGCCTGCGAGGTCGTAGAAGAAGTCGTCGGATAGATTTTGGGCCTCGTCGATCACCAAGATCGGAACGACGCTGTGCTCGTCGAGGAGTTTGCGGATCTCGTGCTTGAGTTGGCGCCACAGGGCGTCGCGGCGGTACTTAGGCGTGAGCCCAAGCTCGGATGCGAGGTTGCGGTAGACCGAGGCTGCGGTGGTCGCCTGTGTCGCACAGGTCGACGATGCGATGCTCGGGCGCGGGCAACTGATCGCACAGATGACGCATCAGCGTCGTCTTGCCGAGGCCGGCCTCGGCCGTCAGGACGCCAAGCCCGGGCTCGGCCGCGAGCCCTGCGCGAACGAGACTGCTGACGTTCACCGGGCGTCCGGTT